>JAPOUL010000109.1 GCA_026708685.1 Bacteroidota bacterium | reverse complement strand
AATCATTGATGAGAAAAAATAAAATAACAGAAAAGATAAAATGAATTAAATTATAGTGTTTTGTATAAGTTATTTATGGACGAGCCCTAAGCTGGGATTTCAAGAGCAGCTCATACCAGTGATCGTTGAACATGGACAAATAACCGAAGTGAGTATAGTCCTCCTTGAGGCGAATTACCATCTCAATGAAGTCGTGATTCACGGGCAAAAAAGGAGGACTTTATATGCTACACGTATTCATAATGCCCCGCTTGAAAAAACCCCTGTATCCGTAAATATTGTTCCTCGTGAATTACTTGATCAGCAACAGGCAATATCTTTGGAGGATGCTCTCAGAAATGTGAGTGGTGTCTCAAAGTTTGGATCGTATGGGTTGAGCGATAATATCAATATTCGTGGACTTGATATTGGACTTTCTGGGGGTGCCGAAAATTACAGAGTCAATGGAGTCATGCTTAGAACTCCTTATTCTGACTATGTTGAAGAAGTACAAGTTCTCAAAGGACCCGCCTCCATTTTATATGGAGATGTAGAACCCGGTGGTATCATTAACTATGTCAGCAAAAAACCAAAGGGATTTAAGCATATGTCCTTTGAGATGAAAACGGGAACTTATGGATTATACAGACCATCCATTGATTTGGGAGGTCGTCTAAGTGATCAACTAAACTATCGCTTCAATGCCGTATATGGATCATCTGAAAGTTTTAGAGATGATGTAACGAGCAACCAGTTCATGATTGCTCCAAGCCTCACATGGAATATCTCCCAAAGAACTTCTTTGAACGTAGAAGCACTCTTGATGAACAATGAGGTAACGATTGATTGGGGTATGCCCATAGGGATGACACTTGAACAAGTGAAAAAATTAGATCCATCAAATTTTTATGGTTACCCTAATGGCAACTCGGAAGGCGATCTTCGCATGATGGCTTTGACCTTCGAACACGATTTTGGTCAATTCCAAATGAGAAATGTCTTGGCCTTTTCTCATCAAGTGCGACTGATTCATGATGTCTATCCGATCTATGATTCTGATGCAGACCGGATTGCTTATAGCTTTGGAGACTATAAAGAACTCAGTAGGACCAATACCTTCTCTAATTTTTTAGAATTGACAGGTCAGGTTCTCACGGGTAGAGTACGTCATAATCTTATGGCGGCAATTGATGTATCTCACTTTACTCGCCCAGTTGCATATAATTTTGCATTCCCCATAGAAGGAGGAACAACCCTTGACTCTCCCACATGGGAAAATAATACGTTAAGTTCCACACCGATATTAAATGATGACGAAAGCCCATTCACCACAAGATTGGGTATTAACATACAAGATATGGCATCGTTACTTGAGGATAGATTAAACATTTTGCTTGGAGGACGATATAGTCGATTTTTGACGGGAACAATGTACCGAGGAGATGCCACGGAGCCTGATGGTTATGAGGACACTATAGAGTCTAAATTTACTCCACGACTTGGGTTTACGTTCGATATTGTAGATGGTACTACATTATACGGAAGTTATGCGGAATCATTTAGCTCTGTTGCCCCAAATCCCGGAAGAGGACTTGATGATCCTAAACCACAAGAGGGAGATCAGATAGAATTTGGAGTACGGCAGTCTCTACTAGAGGGTAGATTTGGGGGGACGCTTTCTTATTTTGATCTTACCAGAAAAAATGTGCTACAGTATGAGATCATTGATGCTAACGGAAATATTTCCGACCCTGGCAACTACAGAGCCAATCAATCGGCTCAACATTCAAGTAGAGGTGTTGAAATTGAGATCAACGGTAAGTTAATGGAGAATTGGAATCTCTATGCGGCCTTTTCATATTTCAAAACCGAAGTTGAAAATGAGGTTGTACAAAGTGGAGATTCAGAACCAGTCGATTACTCTGGACTTGAATTACCCAACAATCCAAACACAAAACTAAGTATATGGACTCAGTACACCCTCACCAGTGGCATTCCAGGTCTATCATTAGGTGCAGGTCTATTTCAACAAGGCGATATGTATGGCGACCGACTCAACACCGATGCAAATGTGATAGAAGCATTTACGCGGGTGGATGCTCTATTGGCTTATGAGTACAAGAATCTGAAGTTTCAAGCAAATTTCCAGAATGTGAATAATGTAGAAACGTTTCAGAGGTCAATCTTTGATTCCTTTGTCCCACAATTCCCTCGCAGAATCGTTACATCCTTGACGATTCAATTCTAGCGTAGAATTGATGCACGATTGAGATTCTTGCAAAATTTTCAACGCCTGACTGTTTTGTCAAGAGAGTCAAAACGCTTTCCTACCAAGATCAGGATCTGAAGAGAGAGTTTTGCAGGAGTCTCAATCCGTGTGAAATCATAAGATCATCAACTGTGTCAATATGGAGCAGGAGAGATTCTCGACTAATGGTAAGAGCATGATTAAAACCACCCACTTGACGAAAAGATATGGTTCTCAGATTGCCTTAAGCGATCTGAACCTTGACGTTAAAAGTGGTGAAATCTACTGCCTATTAGGAGCAAATGGTGCTGGGAAAACGACCACCCTTCATCTTCTGCTATCGTTCATTAAGCCTACCTCTGGTCGTGCATATATCAACCAGCTCAATGTTGAGAAACATGCAAAAGCTACGAAGCAGTTTTTAGCATACATCCCAGAGAATTTAATGCTCTATCCAAATTTGACAGCCATCGAAAACTTAAAGTATTTTTCAGGCATTGCTGGTCATCAATATAACACGGATACATTGAAAGACTTCCTCATGGAGACCGGTGTGGAGACCGATGCATTCACTAAGCCCATTTCTACATTTTCTAAAGGTATGCGTCAAAAAGTTGGAATTGCCATAGCACTCACAAAACAAGCGAAAGTGCTACTATTGGATGAGCCTACCTCTGGACTTGATCCTAAAGCGAATAATGAATTTGGAGTTTTGCTAAAAAAGATCAAAGCAGATGGTGTTTGCATACTGATGGCAACACATGATTTGTTTAGAGCCAAGGAAGTTGCTACGCATATTGGTATCATGAAAAAAGGCGAACTCCTACACCAAATCGTGTCCGATGAAATTTCTTTATCCGAGTTAGAAAAAACGTATCTTGAGTTGTAAAAAGCATTGCCATGATGAAGAGATCCTTCCGTCAATCACGATTGCAAATGAAATACGGGCTGATAGATGAGTACATCTCCTGCAAATAAGGTGTTCTTAAACGCAGTCGTATGACGTACTCGCCATAGGTGGTTAGATTTCGATGAGTTTGAGGGTTTTTTCTAGAGACGGTAAGATCCTATAATTCCCTTATTATATGAGACTAGTCGTGATGGATACTTGATTGCGGAGATCTTCAGTGATGAAGCATGTTTGTCGATATCCAGCAATCTCCGCGTGAAATTTTCTATCCCCACAATGGGGAGAAGATCTTTGATTTAGTCAGATTTCTGATTAAAGATGTACTATCAGAATCAAGTATACTATTGCATAATTCGTAGTGGACATTAAATTTTAAGGATGATTCAGCCGTCTGGGGGAAGGTGTGGAGCCAAGGGGAGTCGAACCCCTGACCTCTTGAATGCCATTCAAGCGCTCTACCAACTGAGCTATGGCCCCATTGAAGTCTTACACAATTTATCTCAGTTTGAGTTCCATAACCTGAGAAAGAAATGATCTGGATTGTATTCATTACTGGTCCAAAATATAAATGAGATCTTACAGACTGATCATAACTCTATAATCGTGAGCCGTTTGCAAGATCTCTTGGACAACCATAGAAAATGCGTCTCAAGTGCTACAGGGCAATATTTCTACGAAAACGTGTAAGTATTGCAAAAGCCTCTCGTTGTTGATTTTTGTACGGACTGATAGGGGTGGTTCACTTGATAGAATGATGACTTACAAACGATGGAGATGAGTCAAATATCTTTTTACGGTTGAACAGTTGGGGAACTACTCCACAGTTGGATGGATTGGTAGGCGTTCTACCCGGTGGAAAATGATTCCATACTGAACTTCGGATTCTCTACGTATCTCGGCTTCATATACGACCTCTTTAGAATCGTAGTCCACCTCAATCGTTTTTCCATTAGGGCCATTGACATAGTTTGCTCCCGGCATAAAAACAACGGTATTCTGCTCACTGTGATAATCGACATCAGAAACAATCCCCGAATAAGTCTGATGGCCTCGACTTTGTCCGTACTCCCACACTTGCTGAACGGTCATGTTCTGATCATCAATGGCATATTCTACTGCTCTGCTATACGATGGAGCACCCCCGTAATTGCGGTTATCACCATTGTCAAACTGAAACAGGGTTCCTCGTGGTGTGAGTTCTGGAGCATGCTGATACCATGACCAGGAGAAGTCCGAATGATTGATCCATCCCTCAAGGAGTCGGGAATCGGTGATCGGACTGCCATCTGCATCCAAAGGCTGAAGTAATTTTGTGGATAAATCTGTACCATCTCCAGACTGCTCCCAACCTCTATGTGGTGCGAGAATCCACACGACCTCATTGTCGCGAGTCAACTTAATGGTTCCTTGGGTACGCCCCGAAACAATGATGGCATCGGTCAACTCATCATAAGCCAAACCATTACAATGGATCCAGTCCCTCGGATTACTCGTCCAGATGCGGCGATGCTGGTCAAGCGATTGTCTCAGATCCCATACCTGTGCAATGGTCCCTGACTCCCGGTCAATTTCTATAATATGATCCTCAATCGTAGGGATCCCATGTTTGGATACCGTTGCCAATAAATTACCACTTGGAAGTTCAAGTACATGATGATGAAATGAATACCCATGCAATGGCCATTCATGGATCACTCGTCCCAACATATCCATCTCAACGAGCCGTCCGCTGTAACCATCACCGAAGTAGAGATTGCCATTGCGAAGTCGTTCCACCCCGACATCATAAAACAAGCGATTCAAGACTGGATGGGTATCCATATTGGCATACCATCGAATATGCCCAAGCTCATCAAACATAAACGGAATCTGGGGTAACTCTGGATTGATATGCCCGAAATAGCTGACCAAATTCATCCCTGGTTTTGCACGATCGGTTTGAACCAGTACATTGATGGTTGGCAGTTCTGGAATGAGTTGGGCGGTGTCTATGGACCGTGTTTCTTCTCCCAGAAGGCGATTTTGGCTATTATAGAATCGGATCCGTAATGTATTTCGATGGGATGGATAGAGCCCAAGGACGGGTAGGGTAAACGAAGAAGAGAGTTGGGGGAATCGGTGGAGCAGTGGATCCGAATTTGGGGTAAGCCCTTCAATCTCAAGTTCCACCTGAACGGCTTCAGAGGTTTCCAATGTGAGTTCGGCAGCAAGGGGAACATATCCAGTCGGGTTAAGAATCAGGCTTTCACTGGTGATGTAGCTTTCAAGCCCCATTTCGGTCGATTCCAGATCCTGTGGACTGCTGTCACAGCCAATGATCAGCCAAAAAGATAAGAGAAAAATTCTGAACGAGAATTTCATGGCTATTAAAGCTCCATTTATTGATAATTGGATCCCCTTTTACTCGGCACAAAGTGTATCATTCATCGTAGAATGATTTTTGCACATTTAGGTATCCTGTAAATAAAAAATACTCATACCGTTTGTGAGATCCATACAGATTTGTGGATGAATCAGGTGTAGGTTGAATGCCTCTTAGTTTGATAAACCTAATGAATATTCGTGAATTGATGGATGATCAACCTATGGATAAAGGTTGATAAACAATGTGGGCTTGCTCAACACATAGGCATTGAATGATTTTTCCACTCTTTCATTGAGAATAAGTCAATCGTTGACATCCGAATGTATCCTCTTTGTTGGATCACAAAGTGCCGAGTCATCTATCGCCTCCTTCATCATGTTAAGTTCCGATTTTGACTTGTGATCGGAAACTCTCTCTCTGTACAGATCCAAACAAGACATATGGGCATCTTTTTGAACCTTTTCAAACAAAAAATGGTTTTTCGGCAATTTCGTCAGGCGTTTGTATTCAAACATAGAAATTTAAAAAAAGATCTTCAAACAATCTAAATATGACAACCGTGCTTAAAACCTCAGATCAAAGGGGACAGAAGCCAGTGCAGGTGATTAAATTCGGTGGCACTTCCATCGGAACCTCTGACCGCATCCAACAGGCGATCCAATTGGTTAGTCATCTTCCCAAAGACATCCAGAGAGTAGTCGTTGTTTCAGCTATAGGCGGTGTCACGGATCAAATTCTTCAGATCGTTGATCACTCCATCAAGACAAAAGAAGTGGATCACCATGGAATCAAGGAGTTGCAAGAGATCCATGAACACATTCTGAATGCCTTGCTCCTTGAAGAACATAAACAGGAGGTAAGGGCACATTTGAATCAGCTGTGGGAAGAGTTGACCAGCCTCATCCTTGGGGTCACACTGCTTGGAGAATCCACGAAGCGTACCATGGATGCGATCCTCAGTGTTGGAGAACGTGCGTCTGCACCTTTGATTTCGGCTGCATTTTGTGCCGTCGGTGAAGATTCAGTTGCCGTTGATGCACGAGATATGATCCGCACAGATGATACATTCGGGGAGGCCAATGTGGACTTTGAAGCATCGTATCAACGAATTCATACACGATTTTTACAGCCCCAAAATCATGAGATCATAGCGGTAGTGACGGGATTTATTGCATCAACGATGGATGGATCTACAACTACGCTCGGACGTTCAGGCAGTGACTATACTGCGACCATTCTTGGATCTGCACTACGTGCTTCTCGGATTGTCATCTGGACAGATGTGGATGGCGTTCTCTCTGCAGACCCGCAGGATGTCCCCGAGGCATTTCCCCTCGCACGATTAAGTTATACAGAAGCTGCTGAAATGGCCTATTTTGGTGCACGCGTGCTTCACCCCAAGACCATGCGCCCCCTCCAAATGCTGGGCATCCCGCTGATGATCAAGAACTCACTGAACCCCAAAGCCCAGGGAACTCTGATCTCTAATGAATCTCATTCCGTCAAACTCAAAGTGAAGGCGATTTCTACGATCAGGAATGTTTCGGTAATCATGTTAGAGGGGAGTGGAATGTTGGGGATGCGTGGGATTGCCGCACGGGTTTTTGGATCTCTGGCAGAGCAGAAGATTAATGTTTTAATGATTGCTCAGGCATCCAGCGAACACAGCATTTGTCTGGTGGTCCGTGAATTGGATACCGATGCAGCGGTCCAAACATTGCGAATCACATTTTCGACGGAACTGGCCACTGGAGATGTCAGTGGCATCTATTCCGTTCCACGATGTGCCATTGTATCTGCGGTTGGGGATCGGATGCGGCATCACCCAGGATTAGCCGGGCGGATGTTTGCAACGCTTGGGCGAAGCAGAGTTAATGTTCTATCGATTGCACAGGGAGCGGCGGAGACCAATATCTCTGCGGTCGTGCGTGACGATGAAGTTCGCCGAGCAGTACGGGCACTGCATGAGTCTTTTCCACTGGGGCGTACGCGTGCCCATATCTGCTTATTGGGGCCAGGACGCGTTGGTTCGCATTTGCTCAAATTGCTGGAAGAACAACAGGGTCAGCTTCTTGGCCGCGTGAACTTAAATGTTAAACTTGTTGGAATCGCAAATTCCAAGAAGATGCTTTGGGATCCCGATGGGCTGGAGTTTGGACGAGCCGTTTCAGATTTACACGAGGGTCGCCCTGCAAATTTCAACTGGCTCATTGAGCAGCTTGGGGCCAGTCGATTAGAACGAATCATTGTGGTGGACGCAACCGCAAGTGAAGAGGTGGCAACCCATTACCCCGATTTCCTGGAGCTGGGTTTTGGCGTGGTGACCGCCAATAAATTAGCCAACACACTGGATTTACCCTTTTATCAGCGGCTCCAGACCGCCGCCAAACGCCATGGTGTCTCTTTCAGATATGAAACCACGGTTGGTGCAGCGATTCCAGTTATTTCTACCATCAAGGATTTGGTACGATCAGGTGATCGCGTTCATAAAATTGAAGGTATTTTCTCGGGTACTTTAGCATATGTATTCAATAGCCTTGATACTGGGAAGACCTTTTCATCTATCGTAGAGGATGCTCATGCACAGGGATGGACGGAGCCGAATCCAGCGGATGATCTCAATGGGGAAGATGTGGCACGTAAACTCTTGATTCTTGCCCGAGAGATAGGGCTTAACGCTGAACGTACCGATATCAAGGTTGAATCCTTGATCCCCGAGGATATACATGCCAGTACACCCCAAGAACTTTTCCAACAACTCAACGCAGTCAACCATCAATGGAAAGAAAAAGTAGATCAAGCTGCGAAAAAGGGGCAACGTCTCCGATACATTGCACGATTGGAAGGTGATCAACTAGATGTGAGTGTACAGGCGGTATCCATGGACTCCCCCTTTGCGACTGCATCTGGACGCGGGAATGTCATCGTATTTACAACGGATCGATACAGAGACGAGCCTCTGGTGTTACAGGGCCCAGGTGCAGGTCTTGAAGTAACAGCAGGTGGGCTACTGATTGATCTGATTCACTCTGCAGAACTGATGCCCTAATTCTAATGCGAATAAGACGGTAATGACATCAGATCCACTTCACATTGCAATTGCTGGCACCGGACGTATGGGCAAAGCTGTAGAAGCCACGGCGAAGAAGCGAGGACATTCTATAGTTGGGCGATTTAATCGTCTTAACCCTGTAACCCTAAAGACCCTCAACGCAAGCAATCCTGATGTTATCATTGATTTTACGGGGCCTCAGGTTGCTGTTACCCACATGCGACTGTATAGTATGTCCAACACTAGTGCAGTGATTGGGACAACGGGATGGTATGATCACCTAAAAGAGGTCATGAATGTATTCAATGCCAATTCAAGTGGTCTAGTGTACGGATCTAATTTTTCGTTGGGGATACAGTTGCTATTTCAAGCGTTAAATACTCTGGCTCCTCTTTTGGACCAGTTAACAGAATTTGATATCACTCTGCACGAATCTCATCACTCCGCCAAACTTGATTCCCCCAGCGGTACTGCCATTGATCTGGCCAACGCAATTCTCGGAAAACTTCAGAGGAAAAAGAGATGGTCACTACCGACCGTGCCCTATGATGCATCTACCCTTGAAGTCACTTCAACTCGACTTGGACATGTGTTTGGCCAGCACCGAGTCTTGATTGATGGACCATCCGATTATTTGGTTTTTGAGCATACTGCGAAAAATAGAGATGGATTTGCCATGGGAGCAGTGCTGGCTGCGGAGTGGATCCAAGGTCGGAAAGGATTTTATTCCGTTGAAGAGATGATGGATCATTGGGTGAAGCATCATCTCAATTCATGATCACTTTTCTATCCGAGATGCCCTATGTTGTTTAAAGGATCGGCTCCTGCATTGATTACGCCATTTACACAGGAGGGCCATATTGATGAAGCGGCGTTTTGTGCTTTGATTGATCATCAGATTGCATCAGGTTCATCAGCTCTCGTAGTATTAGGCACTACAGGTGAGAATGCTACCATTGCTCCAATAGAACGCACGAAGCTGGTGACCCTTTCAGTTGAACACGTCAATCGACGCGTGCCATTGATCGTAGGAACAGGAAATAACTCTACAGAGGAGAGCATACGCTTTTCAGTGGAGGCATCTCAGTTAGGAGCAGATGGGCTCCTCATTGTTGGTCCCTACTACAATAAACCGCCTCAACGGGGATTTCAGGCACATGTAGAGGCCATTGCTCATGTCACCTCTTGTCCGATCATTCTCTATAACGTGCCAAGCCGTACTGGTTTTGATGCAACAACAGAATGCATCCTTGAACTTGCACATGAAGTGCCTTCCGTGATTGGTGTGAAGGAAGCTTCGGGGGACTTAGCAAAGATTGCAGACATCATCAAGGGACGACCTGATGGTTTTGCAGTGTATTCGGGAGATGACGAATGGACGCTATTTTTTTTAGCACTCGGTGGTGATGGAGTCATTTCAGTCGTCGGTAATGTGCTTCCCGGTCTGATGAGTCATTTAGTAAAATTGGGACTGGAAGGGAATATCAAGGAAGCCGCAGATCTCCATTACTCATTGCTCTTTGCAATGAGAGCCTGTTTTTTAGATACGAATCCCATTCCTGTCAAGGCGGTTCTCAGTCGGCTTGGCCAAGCACTCCCATATCTGCGTTTGCCCTTGGTGGAGATGACCAAAGAGCAGGAGGAAATGGTGATGTCTGATTTCTCGGATGCACTTCAGATGGAGCGTGCTTTACATCAGAATCATCTGGCTCACTCCTATGATTCAGGAACAGATTCATGATGATGACAATTCGCAAGCCCAATCCCCTGTATACTGTAGTGATGGCTGTTGTTGTACTGCGCATCCATCACTGATTTTTTTGAACGACACTAATGTTATTTCTTAAATAATGACGGAAGAATTAACTGGACAAGAAGATGGTAATGGGCGGGTCATACCGCTGAGTATTACCGAAGAAATGGAATCATCTTACATTGATTATTCAATGTCGGTGATTGTAGGACGTGCACTCCCAGATGTACGAGATGGGTTGAAACCAGCTCATCGGCGTGTCCTTTTTGGGATGAACGAATTGGGCTTGAGTCCTGGCTCAACCTACAAAAGAAGTGCCCGTATCGTGGGAGAGGTTTTGGGCAAGTATCATCCGCATGGTGATACATCGGTCTATGACACGATGGTGAGGATGGCACAGGACTTTTCACTTCGTTGCCCGCTGATTGACGGCCAGGGAAACTTTGGTTCTGTAGATGGAGATTCAGCTGCCGCAATGCGATATACCGAGGCCCGCCTGACTCGACTCGCATCGGAATTACTCCGGGACATCAAACAGGATACCGTTGATTTTCGGGAAAACTTTGATGGCTCATTGGAGGAGCCTGTTGTTTTACCCGCAGCGGTACCTAACCTTTTGGTCAATGGGGGAGACGGTATTGCGGTCGGAATGGCAACGAAAATTCCACCTCACAACCTGCGCGAGGTTGCCTCAGCCGTGATAGCATACATCGAAAATCCAATGATAGATACGGTTGGATTGATGGAGCATGTTCCGGGTCCTGATTTCCCGACGGGGGGAATCATCTACGGAGTCAAGGGGATTCAGGCAGCCTATCACACTGGGCGTGGACGCATCCTGATTCGTGCCAAGATCCATGAAGAAGAACTGAGAGAGGGGCGTATCGCGCTGATTATTACCGAAATTCCGTATCAGGTCAACAAGGCTCTATTGGTTGAGAAAATAGCAGAACTGGTGCGAGACAAGAAGATTGAGGGAATCCGTGATCTGCGCGACGAGAGTGACCGGGACGGAATGCGTATCGTCATTGAACTCAAAAAAGATGCCCATCCGAAAGTTGTAGAAAACAAGCTTTACAAATTCTCCAGATGTCAGCAGTCCTTCGGAGCGAATCTGGTTGCCTTGGTGAATGGACGTCCTGAAGTGCTTACGCTCAAGGATGCCATCATTCATTTTGTGAACCATCGCCTAGAAGTCATCACGCGACGTACCCAGTTTCAACTTTCTGAGGTACAGAAGCAGGCTCATATTTTGGAAGGTTTAGTCATTGCTCTGGATCATTTGGACGCAGTGATTACGATCATACGAGAGTCCGACGATGTTGATGATGCCCGGGAGTGCCTGATTCATGGAAGATGGCCCTCAAAATTAACCCCCGACCAGATTCAGCGTCTGGGGCTTTCCGAAGCTTCCCCAAGATCTGAAGAGGATCAGACTGAGGACTGGCTAACCGAGGTTCAGGCAAATGCAATTCTTACACTTCGGCTCAGCCGACTCACTGGATTGGAGAGAGATAAAATCCTTGAAGATTTTCAAGCCAAGAAACAGGAGAGCGTTCGTCTGACGGAAATTCTTCACAGTGAAGAACTCCGCATGAACATCATCAAGGATGAAATTCAGGAGATCGGAGAAAAATACGGTGATGATCGTCGGACTGACATTGATGCCTACGGTGGAGATGACATTGTCATTGAAGATCTGGTTGATAATTTCAGGGTTGTCGTCACCATTTCGCATCAAGGAATCATCAAGAGAACCCCCTTGAATGACTTCCAGACTCAGGGACGTGGTGGAATTGGTTCACGGGGAAGTACGCTTCGAAGCGAGGACTACCTAGAGCATCTATTTATCTCTTACAACCTTGACTATCTGCTGATTTTCACCGATCATGGTCAGTGTTATTATCTGCGGGTCTATAATATTCCCATCGGAGCACGGACAGCCAAGGGACGAAGCATCCGTAACCTGATTTCAATTCAGGAGGACGATCGGATCCGTGCTGTGCTCCCAGTGAGTAGGGAAGATTTCAGGAGTGAACATTTTTTGAAAACCCACTATGTTCTGTGTGCAACTCGTCTAGGGCTTCTCAAAAAAACAGCTCTCTGGCAGTATCGCAGGCCTTGGAAGAAGGGACTTCGTGCCATCAAGATTCGTGAGGGAGACTCTGTGATAGAGGTGCGACTGACCGATGGGAATTCTCAGATTATTCTTGCCTCATCTGGGGGATTCGCTAATCGACGTACCGAACATCGAATCCGATCGGTTGGCAGAGTTTCTCAGGGAGTGATCGGAATCCGACTTCAGGAAGATCAACATGTATTGGGAATGATTGTCGTCGGTGAAGACACAGACCAAACGCTCCTGACGATCACTGCAAACGGTTATGGAAAACGGTCACAGATCAGTGATTTTCGAGAGATGGTTACCCCAGGAAGGGGAGTGACTGCCCACAAGATCAGCGAAAAAACAGGTCCGCTTGTCGCGATTCGTGGTGTGACCGACGCAGACGACTTGATGATTATCACTCATAATGGGATCTTAATTCGCCAGTCGGTTGACAGGATCAGAGTCATGAGTCGTAGTACTCAGGGAGTACGAGTGATTCGACTCAGAGAAAATGATGCCATTGCAGACGTAACGAGAGTTCTTTTTGAGGATGAGGACGTATCGATTGAATCCCCTTCATCTGCAGAGTCCGACTCTGAGGAATAACCATTTTCATCGGAACAGTTTACATGATCGTAATGCAGTGCTCAGATTAGTGAGCTGCTGTTGATTAGGACATGTGATCCTCCATTAAGCATGATCAATGCAGAACGAAAAATGGCTGGCAGTAGTGGACTGCGAATCCTTCAACGGCATCCTGCGAAACAATGGGCTCCGTTCATTTCGACGGATCTAATCATCAATTTTATCAAACCCGAATGATGAATCATTGATACTATTGTGGTAAAGCATTCAATGGCTTGGATAAAGTCATTGTGTGTCATTATCTGGCCAAGTCATCATCTGCTTCATTCAGAGGGTATGCTGATGAGCCATTCTTCCGTTCTGTAGTATGAACTCCAACGAATTCATATGAATCCATGATAGACATACAAAGCCTTTGTCAGGCGGCCAAAGCAGGACACATCAAGTCTCAATTCCAGCTCGGCAGTGCGTATCAGCATGGACGGGGCGTTGAACGAGATTTAACGGAGGCACTACACTGGTACACCAAGGTAGCCGAACAGGGAGGAGTTGAATCCCAGTACCGAGTAGGACTGGCATACTACTACGGAGACGGAGTTACAAAAGATGTCAAACTAGCTATCCAATGGTTCACAAAAGCTGCTCGTCAAGGGCATGGGAATGCTCAGTACAGAATAGGACTCGCCTACTATTACGGGGATGGTGGTAATCAAGACCACACCAAAGCGGCCAAATGGTGGCACAAAGCAGCGGAATCCAAAACCATCAAGGGACATCGCAAATCCGAGCGTAGACTTGGCCAAGCCTACTCCTACGGGATCGGAGTGAAACAGGATTATACGACGGCCGCACAATGGTTCAAGAAAGCTGCCCGTAAATCTGATCAAATAGCTCAGTATTATCTGGGGAAAGCGTACTACTACGGCAACGGAGTCAAACAAGATGTAACGGAGGCACTCCTCTGGTTTAGGAAGGCGGCTTTACAGGGAAATATCAGATCTTAATATGAGCTTGGATACGCCTACTACTACGGCAGTGGAGTAGAGCAGGACTATGAGGTAGCGGCATATTGGCACAGAAAAGCGGCCATGAAAGGAAACATCAGATCTCAATACGAACTTGGAAAGTCCTATGCGAATGGAGAGGGGGTCCAACAGGACTATGCACAGGCGGCTTATTGGTGGAGAAAAGCAGCAGAACAGGGATACGTAAAGGCACAGTACAAACTAGGCACAGCCTATGCCCGGGGCGAGGGCGTAGAGCATGATGACGCGGAGGCCTTCCGATGGCTCATGCTCGCTGCCGAACAGGACGACGACAGAGCTCAACGTAGCGTTGGGTTTGCTTACATGAATGGCAATGGAGTAGAGGAAAATGAAACGGCCGCCATTCACTGGTGGACCCTGGCAGCCAATCAAGGAAATCAAGAGGCCCAAAAGGATCTCATGGTCATTGGAAATTATCCAACCGATCGACTAGGCGAGACATCAGAACCGATGGATGAAACCACCATGCCCCCTTTTAACTGATCTGATGCGGCTTTTGTGGGGGCTCAATGTTAGAGTTTCCCAACGAGTCGAGGAGCTTCTTTGTCCTCTATATTGAGCAATCTATCCATCAATTCAATTCCCAGCACTTGTCGAACCTCAAATTCAGAGATACCTTGTTCATAGGCGATGTCGCGAATAAGTCGACGATTTTCATCCGAGTAGTGTGTATCGTCTTGGACATATTGAAAACTAAATTCTTGGATGTCATAAGGTTCCATACCTTTGACCTCATGCTGTACTACATCAGAAATTTTTTTGACCCAATTAGGTGCATCTAAATTTTTTGAGATTTCCTGTCCAAAATCAGTAAGTCGGACAGGGCTTTGTTTGTCTGCCACTTTTGATCCCATTCGATAGGATATATCAAAAATGTTACTTGTTAAGGATCTTATGTCATTTTTGATATCTTGTATGGAAATCTCAAATTGGGATAATTTTGCATCAACAGATCCCATCCACTTTAAATGTTCAGATTTTTGAGATTTGACCGTCATGAATACAGCAATTACAGCAGCTATTGCAATAACCACGGAACAGATTACGGGTAGCCAAGTGGCAATCATTATTACTGGGATTTAAGGCGTTTTGAAGTAAGTTCTTCAATCAATATACGCATTGAACCTTAAACGTGTTCAATAACCCCGAAAAATTACTAACAAGAAAACACTAAAAAGAACTTTATGTAATGCCTGCCCTTGTTACATCATTTCTTGTAAAAATCGAATTAATGTATACTGGGCATTATTTCCCACAAGGTCTGTCTTTATTTTGATCGTAAATTGTTAAAAGCATCTATCGATTGTGAAGATAATAATGTATGATATTGATAAAATATGATTGATGGGATTGCAAGAGCACCATTTGAAAAGAGATGTATAAAAACGGAAATCAATGAATCCATTTCCATTAGACAACTATCAGTAGAACTCTGGAACATTCTGATTCGTTCATTGTTGGACCTTACCATTATAAGACACACCTAATTCCTTAATGCCAAATCCTAATCTTAGTGCTGCTCGCCGCAACAAGAAGGATGAGTTTTATACGCAATTATCAGATATTGAAAACGAGCTCAGACATTACCATGACCTTTTTGAGGGTAAGGTGATCTACTGTAATTGCGATGATCCGAGAGTGAGTAATTTCTTCTATTATTTTTCTTCCAATTTTAAGTTTCTTAAAATTAAAAAGCTAATCGCAACTTGCTACAAGAACCAACAGCCCGATCTATTCTCATCGGAAGATTCTGAGAAAGCTGTTTTTCTAGAATATGATGGTGAAAATGGAACATACACAACGAATCACCCGCTGGGAGTAGTTAAGCCCTTGAAGGGGAATGGAGACTTCCGAAACTCCGAGTGTATTGAATTATTGAAGCAATCTGATATTGTAGTGACGAATCCACCATTCTCACTCTTTCGTGAATATATCGCCCAGCTCATTGAGTATAATAAGAAATTCTTAATCATTGGCCCAAGAAATGCCATTATTTATAAGGAGGTCTTCCCAGAAATTAAAAATGATAGGATTTGGTTGGGCTTCGGGTTCGTGGCTGGTAATGCATATTTTGAAACGAAACATCCAGAGAATTTTGCATCTGGAGTCTACAATCAAGAGACAGGATTGGTCAAATTTAGAAATGTAGTCTGGTACACGAATCTCCCCCACGAGAAAAGGAACGAAGAATTGTATCTTTGGAAGAAATACTCAGCCGAAGAATACCCCCACTATGATAATTATGATGCGATTGAGGTAAGCAAGGTTGTGAATATTCCGCGTGATTGGAATGGTGCAATGGGTGTTCCAATTACATTTTTGGATAAGTATAATCCAAGTCAATTTGAAATAATTGGACGGATGAATTCTAGTGTAATCACCGATCTTCAGTTGGGAATCCCCTATGTTAATGGTGTCGCCAAATATGCAAGAATCATAATTCAAAGAAGATGACACTTTCCATGAAGATCACTCCGTTGGACATTACCGTCCGAGAGTTGACAAAAGATTATAAGGATGATAGTGAAGGAGGAGTGACTGGATATAGTGGTCGTTTGAATATCCGTCCACCATATCAAAGGGAATTTGTGTACAAAGAGGCTCAAAGGAACGCTGTGATTGATACGGTTTCCAAAGGATATCCTTTGAACGTAATGTATTGGGCGGTGAGGCCCGATGGAATATACGAGGTCATTGACGGGCAACAGAGAACAATTTCTATTGCTCAGTTTGTAACGAATGATTTCTCAATGAAGGAACTTTTTAACAGAAACGAGCGAAGGAAATTTCACGCACTTCAGAAAGATGAGCGCGAAAAAATTTTGAATTACCCCTTACTAGTATATGCCTGCGAGGGAAGCGATAGCGATCGGTTAAATTGGTTTGATAGAATTAATACAGTTGGAGAGCCTCTAAAAAAGCAGGAACTACGTAATGCAATTTATTACGGACCATGGCTTGAAGAAGCGAAAAAGCGATTCAGTAGGATTCCTTGCCCTGCTACTGATATTGGTAAAGATTACGTACTGGGAAGTGCCAATCGTCACGACTTTTTAGAAAGAGCGATACAGTGGTTCAATAATGGAGATATAGATGAGTATATGAATGAAAATGTGGGTAAGGACGGTGATGATAATGCAGAAGAATTATTAGAGCACTTTGAGTCGGTCATTAGTTGGGTAAATAAAATCTTCCCTGCTTACAGGAAAGAAATGAAAGGAGTTGACTGGGGATCTCTTTACCGGAAATACAGAGATGTTAACATAGATCCTGAGACTGCCGAATCAAAGATATCCGAATTAATGCAGTGCAGAGAAATTACCAAACGGCGCGGCATCTATTCATTTGTATTTTCTCTTGATCCAGCTGATCTCCATCTCAGGCTATTCACTGATCAACAGAAAAGAATTGCCTACGAGAAACAGCAAGGGAAGTGTGCTATCTCAGATAAGAAATGTGACATCAAAGACATGCAAGCTGATCATAAACAGCCTTGGTCAGAGGGTGGGCTCACTGAGCAGAAAAACTGCCAGATGGTCAGCATCAGTGAGCATCGTAAAAAGACTGCCCAGCAATTGAGTCGGTTTAGAGTTTTCTAAATCAATGTAAACGGTTTACTTCACGTTTCTTTATCAGAATAAGAGTTGGAAATGAATTGGATAAATAGTGGCAAATGTTACAGGATAGAATAATCTCAGAACTGTAATGATCATCACATGGTAGTGTAGTGTGATGAGCTCTACGTGATAAAAATAGATTTACCCCGTCCACGATGTCATCTGATTACCTAAGTTCATGGATCCAGCCAATTCGCCATAGCTCAGGAGCTCAAGTGGTCTATGTGGACCTAGACATCAGTCAGCATGCAGATCATGAAGCACTTCCTTGGCTAGACCCAATGGAAGTAGAACGATGGAATCGATATCAGGTTGAACGTTCAAAAAGAGAGTTCTCCTTGTGTAGGGCTACACTTCGACAGCTACTCTGTAAACATTTGAAATGTAGCAATGCTCAACTCTACTTTGCAACAGAGCAACATGGAAAACCTTATGCGATGGTGGATGGAAAACGGGTATCCATAGAATTCAGTGTAACTCATAGTGATCCACACGGGCTTATTATGATTGCGGATCATGCCCGAGTGGGCATTGATGTAGAAACTCCTAAAGCTCAGAGAGACTACGACGCAATTGCAAAGATGATCTTCAGCCCTGACGAGTACGCCGACATTCTATCCTTGACGGGTCAAGCAAAAACAGATCAATTCTACCGTATATGGACATTCAAGGAAGCACTTGTCAAAGCGGTTGGTGATGGGCTATCCAGAAATCTGACAAAGATTGAGATCCCTCCATCGTTTCGTCTTGGAGGGCAAAAAGGTGTGATTGAATTTCCAGAGTCATCTGGTACAAAGTGGATTCTGGAAGATCTAAGTACTCAAAAATACGCAGCGGCAAGTGCTATGGAGATACTGTAATACGCAGTGATCAAAGAAAGATGTGCTCCTCACTGAAAACCCCTATGAAGAGAATTTTTTTAAGAGTGGTGATGGCTTCCATTTTTTTCATAGGCATCAATAATGTCCTTCACCAATCGGTGGCGAACCACATCAATCTGGCTGAAAAACACAAAACTGATTCCGCTAATGTCTTTTAGGATGGAGGTTGCCTCCTGAAGGCCGCTTTGTTTCGGATCCTGAAGGTCTACTTGAGTAAGATCACCAGTAATGATGGCACGGCTGTTGACTCCAAGGCGAGTCAAAAACATTTTCATCTGAATCGCGGTGGCATTTTGGGCTTCATCAAGAATGACGAAAGATGAATTCAGGGTTCTCCCCCGCATGAATGCCAGTGGAACGATCTCAATCGTATGATCCTGCATATGGGCAGAAAGTTTTTCGGAGGGCATGAATTCTTCCAGAGCATCATAGAGAGGACGCAAGTAAGGATCAATCTTTTCGCGAAAATCCCCAGGTAAAAACCCAAGACGCTCTCCGGCTTCCACAGCGGGGCGACACAGGATGATTCGCTTGACCTGCTTGGCTTTGAGTGCTGCAACCGCCAGTGCAACCGCCAAATACGTTTTACCAGTCCCTGCGGGCCCAATGGCGAATACAATGTCGTTGTTTCGACTGGACGCAAATAATTTTGCCTGGCCGGGAGTCTTCGTTCTAACCATTCCACCAGAGGGTGTGTATAAGACGACTTCACCAATCCCCTCATTGGATGGTCTTGGACGAGCAGTAGACATGGCAAGGATAGTGTCAAGATCCCCAGAGGTCACCAATCCGTTGCGAATGGCCACGGATGCAAGTTCTGAGAAGGTATGTTTTATCGAGTTCAATGCTTGGATAGGTCCCCGAAGGTGGACCTTGTTTCCCCGTGCAATGATCTGAGTTTCGGGAAAGGCTTCCTCAATTCGTTTCAAGTGCACATCATGGGTGCCGAACAGTAAAAGAGGATCGGACTGTTCAAGCGTAAGAGTGGTTTCTGTCAATTTTTTGTTGGATTCAGAGGATCTGGTTTAAGGTAAACAACGTAGTGCCGTTAATGTGTCAATGAAGGGGTTGATTGTGGAATTTACAAAGATGAATGGAGCGGGCAACGATTTTATCGTGATAGATAACCGTTTCTATCACTTCTCTATTGCTGAACTCTCCCAGATTGCTCTCCAGCAGTGTCCTAGACGGACTGGAATCGGAGCCGATGGTGTCTTGGCACTTGCATCCCCTGAATCAAGTGATGCAGATTACCGCATGATCTATATCAATGCTGATGGATCCGAGGGAACCATGTGTGGTAATGGAGCACGCTGTTTGGCAAAATTTGCGTACGAGGGCGGAATTCTTAAAAGGCAGGTATCCATGCAAACCGCTTCTGGATCATGTATGGTATCCATCCCCGAAGAAGGCCCCGTTCGCATCTATGTAGATCCTCCAAAGAACTATGATCGCTCTTTGCGTTTAGAAACACAACTTCCAGATGCAATTGACTCCGTACATTATCTTTGGCCGGGGACTCAACATCTGGTATGTTTGACAAACAATGTCGTGAAGTTCAAGGTTGATACCTGGGGGCCAATTTTCCGTCATGATCCAGCACTTGCCCCAGAAGGGGCCAATATTAACTTTGTTGAGTTGGACTCTTCAGACTCTTCCATCAAGGTACGTACCTACGAAAAAGGTGTAGAAGCAGAAACATTGGCATGCGGAACAGGTGCAGTTGCAAGTACTTTTGTAGCACATGCTGTTGGGCTGATCAAGGGGCATGTCTGTCATGTCAAGATGAAAGGAGGAACCTTGACCGTAGGATTGGAGGAGGATAGAGTTTATCTGGAGGGGCCAGCTACATCCGTCTATCGTGGTTCTTTTTTGCGAATCCCCACAGCATAGAAACAAAATACCCCGTACATCTCGTAAGATCCACCTGTAACAAGTTTTTCCCTCTCATGAAATCTATTCAACCAATCCTCATCCTGTTGATGGTGGTTTCCATTGCGATTGCATCGGGTGGATGTGCCACCAATCCCAATATAGCAGGGGCACGTCTAGATCTTCGGAATAAAGATTACTCTCGGGCCCTGACCAATATTAATCAGGCATTAGTGGGAGAACCCGACAATTCCGAAGCACTTCTACTGAAAGGAGATATATTATCCGAGATGTTGTCCGACGTTACGGATGAGTCTGATCGAACCGGATTCGTGGGAGAGCTCACGGGTGCCTATGCACTCGCAGTGGCACTTGATTCCGAAAATATGACGCATGTCAATGCACAGCTTTCAAGGCTGTACAATGCCGAGTTTGTCAGGGGGATGGAGACATTTCGAGACGCTGGATTACTGGCAGGGAAAGAGCGTGCACTACGCTTCACCAGTGCTGCACGGCACTTCAGGAATGCATCTATGATGATTCCAGATTCCGTCAATGCACTCATCAATGAGGCACATGCCTATTATAATGGTGGAAAAGCACAGGATGCAGTGGATGCGTATGAATCTGTCATTGCCTTAGGACATACAGATCGTGAACTGTTTGTCTATCTGGCAAGAACCTACGAACTCATGGCAGTGGAATTGGCTGACCCAGAGACACAGCCTGACTATTACAATCAGATGATCCGAGTCCTTGAAACCGCGAGAAAATTGTATTCTCAGGATGAAGAGGTCCGAATTTTACTTCTGAATGCGTATGCGATGTCTGAGATGACTTCTGATGCACTTCCATTTTTTGAAGAAATCTATCCATTAGAGCAGGACAATCAGGTCTATCTCTATAATTATGGTACACTGTTATTGAGACAGCAAGATTACGAGGGTGCAATTACAAAACTTTCTCAGGCGGTTTCATTGGATTCATCCTATGTCAATGCACTGTTCAATCTTGGTGCAGCCTATGTGAATCATGGTGTTACTGTAGACAAAAAATTGCAACAGGTTGCAGATTCTTTACAGTATCGCCTGACTCCACAGGTTACCTCTCGTTTACAAGATCAGCAGGCCTCCATAGAAAAGTCCAAAGCCGAGCTGTTTGGACATGCAATCACCAATCTTGAGTCGGCTAAGAGTTTGCTTGAAAATGATCTTGGAGATACCCGAGGTGTATGTCATGCACTCTATATTGCTTATGCACAGACCAATCAGAGATCCAGAGCCGAGGAAGCACGAATCTGTGCAAACTAATCTTTGACGAAAATATTTATCCTGACAAATTTCGATGCGTTTTGCTACTCAAGCGGTCCATTCACCACGCCATAACAATGATGAAGTTGGTGCAATCATGCCACCAATTTATCAAACATCCACCTATCGAAGACCTCCCGATGGAATCGATAGTTCCTACGACTATGCCCGAGCTGGAAATCCAACCCGAACTGCCCTAGAGCAAACCCTGGCTCGCCTTGAAGGAGCTCAGCACGGAATTGCTTTTGCATCGGGCATGTCTGGAACCGATGCAATCTTGCGTGCATTGCGACCGGGAGATCACATGGTTGCCTCCATGTATTTGTATGGCGGAAACTATCGATATTTTAAGCAAGTGCTTGCTCCTATGGGGATCAGTGTTTCATTGATTGATTTTGCAGACCTATCCATGGTAGAGAAGACATTAACATCAAGTACGCGAGTCGTATGGGCTGAGTCTCCTACCAATCCTTTGTGTCAAGTCATTGATCTGGCGGCGATTGCCGATCGTGGGCACTCCGTAGGTGCAACGGTTGTCGTAGACAATACATTTGCCTCTCCCTATCTTCAGCAACCCCTTTCTCTAGGGGTCGATGTGGTTCTTCATTCCACTACAAAATATCTTGGAGGACATTCCGATCTGATTGGTGGATTTGTGTGCACCAATGACGATGAGTGGGCAGAGCATTTACGATTAATGGTGAAGAGCGTTGGTGCAATTCCAGGGCCAATGGATTGCTATCTCGTCCTAAGGGGGACCAAAACGCTTCATGTGCGCATGGAGCGTCACTGTAAAAACGCACATACGATTGCAACGTATCTTGAAGCCCACCCTAAGGTTGAGAGGGTCATCTATCCTGGGCTAGAATCCGACCTTGGCCATGCAATCGCTACAAAACAGATGTCAGACTACGGTGGAATGATGGCTGTACACCTCAACACAAAATCAGCTCAACATACCAGTGATGTATTGCATGAATGTGAAATCTTTAGTTTTGCAGAAAGCCTTGGTGGAGTTGAAAGTCTGATTGGGCATCCAGCAACGATGTCCCATGGTGCACTTTCTGCTGAGGAGCGTGCAAATTTGGGGATTCGTGATTCAACGGTTCGCCTCTCTGTTGGAATTGAGGACTCGGATGATTTATTGGAAGACCTTGAAAGGGCATTCAGAAAAATCTGAACACTTTCATTGCTTTTCACCACAACAATCGTGAATTCAGTGGTGAAGTTCAGGATGATCTTCCTACGAATATAGACTTACTGAAGGGGCAGAAGATCCGTCCTTAAATCCTCAATATCGGCTCTCTCACGCAGAGAGTTGATCCACTCCCGTAACAGAACGGTCTGCTGTTCTCTCGTCAAATCAGTCAGAATATTTTCAAGTTCAGTATCAGACATCTGGGGTGGTTCGGCAATGGAAGTGGTCCGAATGACATATGCGGCATTGTCACCAGTGAGGACACCAGAATCCTGATTGGGCGAAAGTCCTAATGCGGCACCCACAAACTGCAAATCACGCCCTATTCCACTGATCACAGGGTTATTAAAGGACACGTTAGAGGCAATCTGAGGACTCTGAGCAAGAGCATCTCCAAGCCCATTAAATCCTTCAGAGTGGTAAGCGGACTGTAGTTGGTCAACCTGAAAATTGCGTTTCTTTTCAAGGATAGCTAATTGTCTTACTTGTGCCTCAATGGTTTCAAGAGGCTCATAGCCACTTGGTTGAATATCGACTACATGAACAACGAGAGCCACTTGGTTAAGCTCAATGACAGGGCTCATGTCACCAGTGTTGGCATCACGCAGAAATGCTTCAACAGCATAACTTTGCCCCAAGCCAGGAATTGCAGTCTGTCCATCTTGAATCTGCAACGATTCAACGGTGATTCCGCGCCTCATCGCTTCATCGGAAAAATTTCCCTCTTCATCAGCATAATAGCGCAGGTCTTCAAGAGATTCCTGAAGCATGTTGAGGGTAGCAACAGAGACATCAATGGCATATGCTAGACGAGACAGCTGAACATCTACGCTGGCACGATGAGTTACCTCAATGAGGTGGAATCCAAATGTGGTTTCTACGGGTCCAACAAGAGTGCCAACATTTGCCGCGAAAGCAGCATCCTGAAAGGGTTCTACCATTCTACCGGGGCCAAACCATCCAAGATCACCACCATTTGAACCGCTACCGGTATCATCACTCAATTCAATGGCCAGAGTAGCAAAATCCTCGCCTGAAAGAATTCTTTGACGGATCTCCATGGCAGTCGATCGAGCATCTTCGTTATCGATATTGACCAATATATGCCGTGCACGGACATGCATTTCTTCAGCGGGCTGGGTATCTGCGATCTTGATGAGTTGTGCCTGTCCATTGACGATGATTGGACCATAGATACGACCCGGTTTCGGATCTATATCCTGTTCAAAAAGAGCTACAACGACTTCAGCCGATAGTGTGGAGGCACCTACAAAATTGTCAGACCAGTTGGCTTCGCTGGCAGATTGGGCAAGAAACAGTGAGTCATCGTCGGTTTCTTCAAATCCCTGTCGGAGCCGTTGAATTTCTTCCATGATGGCAACGGTATCCTCCTGGGCAGGCAATCGAGAGAGTGAACCAATTTCAACACTGTAGAGTCGTTCTCGGGCATAATCCTCACGGTTGTCTGAATAATATCGTGAAACATCACGATCGGTGACATTGACCAAAGAGTCAGGAACATCCGCATATCTGAGGAAGAAGTACTCTACATCTGCACTTCGTTCGGTAAGGTTCCATTGTGAGGATGCATCCGATTCGGAGATACGCACGGATGATTCTAGTAACTGATTGAGTCGTTGTTCACGGCGTTCAAGTCGGATGTACTGCTCTAGCTGAATGAGATAGGGTGCCTGTGCAGGATCATCAATGACATTTTGAAGAAGTGCCTGATTGATACCCCCCTGACCATCAGAAAAATTCTGTCGAATCAGCCAGTGAGGATTATCTCCTGTAATCAGTTCACGGACTTCGGTATCACTCACAGTGATCCCGATATCATCCATCACATGCTCTCTTAACTTATTATCGACGAGTGAATTGAATGCTCGTTCCCGTTCGGTTTCCAACTGTTGGGGCTGGACATTTCCGTTGGAAGAGCGTCGGATCTGCTCCAGCTGTGCTTCCAGCTGTCGGCTATAGATTTCACGGGTGATCGGATCTCCATCAACGACAATAACCTTTCCGAGTGGATCAGTGCCAATCGTGTCAAAGACACCAGAGTCTTGAAGAACCCATAGCAGTCCAAAAGTAAAGACAAGAACCCACAGAACAATTCCTGTGTTTTCTCGCATACGGTTCATAACACCCATGAGCCAGCGAAGCTAATCAATAAAAAAGATCAAGAGAAGGAAGGTGTAAAGTTATCCAGCCGCAACTGAATCAACATGGACAATTTTTCGGTTTTTCCGCCCGCTTGAGAACCGAACTTGGCCTTCTGCGAGTGCGAAGAGGGTGTCATCTCCCCCACGTCCGACATTCTCACCGGGGTGGATTCGTGTACCGCGTTGGCGAACGATGATGCCTCCAGCCAATACATTTTGGCCGGCATAGACTTTCACGCCGAGCATCTTGGGGTTGGAGTCACGTCCGTTTTTGGTGGATCCAAGTCCTTTCTTATGTGCCATAATGAACAATAATCTATTCTCCGATAGAGAGTGATGAAATACGAATTTGTGTATAGTGCTGACGGTGGCCGTGTTTGACCTTGTAACGCTTGCGGCGTTTCTTCTTGAAAACGAGGATTTTATCTCCGCGAACATGCTGAATGACTTTACCAGAGACAAGAGCTCCTTCAACATGCGGGCGTCCAACCTTCACATCTTCCTGATCTGCGACCAAAAGTACTTCGTTGAACTGGAGCGTATCTCCCTCTTTTGCCTCAGCATGATACGGGATAAAAAGCGTATCATCCTCGGTCACACGGAACTGTTTTCCGCTGATATTGACAACTGCAAACATGAAATTTATCTGAGCGTATTCTGACGCGTTATTTTTGGATAGCCCATTAATATGCTTAGACCTGTAAGATGTTCCAATTCGTACCATTAATATGAAAAAATCATTAAATTTAGTCGATCGAAGTTAGAATCACACTGTGTTTATGAGTATTGCACATTGAAGTAACTTCTATTGTTCATCCTCTACTATGCCGACAAATTCTGAAAGGATTGTCAACGCCAAACTTGCTGAGTGCCTGCGCAGCCGCCTCCCCAACTGGATTGTTGGGGCAGAGCAGACCAATGTGTTGGTAGAAAAGATGAAGCAACCGGATCTGGTTGTGTCCCATGCGAGTGGGCTCACGGTGATTATGGAGACAGAATTTTCTCCAGCGGCTACGGTTGAGTCGGATACCATTAAACGATTAGGAAAAACCATTCAGCGTACAGGTGAACAGGTAGAACAATGCATTGCCATTCAGTTACCCGCATCCCTTCGAAAGACGGAGCAGAAACAGCTTGATTCTGCAGTGCAAGAATCTTGTTATTTCTATGCTATCTTCACCTATGATGGGAAAGAGGAGTTGTATGCACATACCAATCGGTGGCCAGACTGTGGTTGGATTGAAGGCGGACTGGATGATCTGGCCAATTGCGTGGAAACCGTAGCACTGTCGGAGCGACGAGTTGCAAAGGGAGTCAAAATTCTGGAAGAAGGAGTCAGTCGTGCTGCTGGATATTTGCAGTTTCATGCACCCGATTATATTCAAACAGATCTCGCCGAGAAGCTTCATCAGCAGGAAGGAGAGCAGACCACCCGCATGGCCATGGCCATCTTGGCAAATGCCGTGATCTTTCATATGCGCCTCGCCCGTCACCACAAAAAAATCAAGCCTCTTGAGCATTATAGGAATAAACTTGGAACCGTCATTCAGTCCCATGTGCTTCAAGCATGGCGTGAGATTCTTCGCATCAATTATTGGCCTATTTTTAGTCTGGCATCAGAGATATTTCTGATCTTACCCGAACGAGATGCACAGAAAGTAATTCATCTACTGGAAGAGATGTCCGCCCAATTAGAACGTTTTGGTGCTGCGGATATACAGGATTTGTCAGGCCGGATGTTTCAGCAGTTGATCACAGACCGTAAGTTTTTAGCTACGTTTTATACCCTACCCGCTTCAGCTATGCTGTTGGCCGAGTTAGCCGTATCACGCTTGGATATAGACTGGGCAAACTCTAAGGAACTCACCTCCCTTAAAATAGCTGATCTTGCCTGTGGAACGGGTGCACTGTTAGGATCTGCCTATCAAGCGTTTGCATCACGGTATCGGCGGACTGGAGGAGATGATGGGCTACTACACGCCAAGATGATGGAGTCGGTTTTCACGGCTGCCGATATTATGCCCTCTGCAGTCCATCTAACAGCGGCAACGCTGTCTGGTATGCATCCCGAAAAACCATATGGGCATACTCGAATTATCACGATGCCCTATGGAG
>JAPOUL010000154.1 GCA_026708685.1 Bacteroidota bacterium | reverse complement strand
CCGATGTAGAGTTTGAAGGGTATACGTATTTCAATTTTCCCATGGATCACCATGAGTTTATTGAAAGTGGGGTCATTGGAAATCCATTGCGGGCCACCAAGGAAAAGGGAGAGGAAGCGTTCCGAAGGTTATCTGAACATGTGGCACGGGGCATACTGGAGCTGATGGAGGTTCCTGTGACCGTCCATAACCGGGAGTTTGTGGATCGGGTGATGTAACCAGATCTGTGCACTACTCCCCTCCACTGGAGGATTTGAAAGGAATTCGTGAATCCTAATGTTGGAGGATATCACCACTAAATGAGTGGCAGCAAAGTCTCTGCGGATTTTCGGACATGAAGATCATAAAAGTCTGCACTGAATACACTGCTACCATGATCCTCCAGAAACTTCCGCTCAGATTCTGAAATGCCTTCTGGATTCAGATCCACACTCCCAGGAAATCGATTGGCAGGAGTTCGGTCCAGAGGAGGGCAAAATTCTACCGAAAGGGCTCCCTGATAGCCCACTTCCCGAAGAGCCTTGATGATCTGTGGCCAGTTGAGAGATCCCATTCCACATGCCATGCGGTTGTTATCAGCGACATGAAAATTCACCAATCGATCACCAGCCTCATGAATTGCCGCGATAGGATCATCTTCTTCTAAGTTCATGTGGAAAATATCCAAACAAACTCCGCAATCGGGTGCGACCGCATCGGCAAGTGCTAACGCTTGTGCTCCACGATTGATGAAATAGGTTTCAAACCGATTGATTGGTTCAATACCAATCTTCACCTTGCATGAACGGGCATAGTCATTGATGTCTTTGAGTGTGGTCACGCACCAGTCCCATTCCATTTCGGGAGTCGAATCGGGGACCAGTTTACCAACCGTTCCTGGGACTACCGAGATGACTTTCCCGCCAAGTGCACTGACCATTTGGATGCAGTCCTTTACATAGGTCACTGATTGTGCACGTTGCTTCTCATCTTTAGCGAGAAGATTCCGATTATCCAGCATCAGAGTAACACTACCCCAACAGTGCACACCGTGATCATCAAGGAGTTTTTTGACCTGATCAGTGTCATATTTATCAGGTGCCCCTTGGATTTCCAAGGCTTTATAGCCGTACTTCGACAAACGCTGAACGGTCGCATCCAGCGGCTCAGCTTTCATCCAGTTATGAATTGCAAGATACATTTTTTAGTGAACGTATGGATTACCTAATATACACTATTTAAACTACAGGTGAGAACTCTAGACTGTAATGTGCATCTTTAGAGGCTTTTGCAAAACCTAGCAGTTTAATCAAAAAAACGCGTCTCATGGCATTCAGAGCAATATTTCTACGAAAATATTGAGGTTTTGCAAAAGCCTCATTATTTTGTTGGATTAAGTTTCCTACATTGCAAAATCTTATGGGTTACCCGCGGGTGGATAATCTCATTGTATCGCTCACTGATACTCGCTGTCCAACTACTGATCTATGACCAATACATCTGTGCTGAACTTGGAGGATTTTCGATTGAGTGTAGATGGATGTATTGACCTCTCATCAGGAATTACATCTGGGGGATACCCACATAATAAAGAGATTATAACACATCTTTTATGAATATGTATATGGACCCTGCCGCAGATATCAACGCAATTCCTGTGCTGACAATGGTCGTAATAGTCCAGAATTTCACTCTCTGTAAATCCTCACGCGTAGCTAAATGGGAAATACGTTCTTCAAGTACAGCAACGTTCTGGGCTAAATCATTGTGCTGTTTTGCACTGGGATACAATAAATCATTGAACTCGCGTTCCGTAGCAGAACGATTTGGTAGTTCTGCTGGAGGAATTTTATGATTAGGCTCTTTTTGTTTTGGCATGATAATCTTGGTAGAGTGCTCCATAATGCTCTTTGATGAGATCATTTGGAATAATTGCTCCTACTGCACCATATATTGAAGTAATTTGATACCATGGAGTGCCTGTTTGATGAGTGATCGCTGACAATGCCCATGTTTCAAAATCTTTGTACGTATCCAGTGTATCATCAATCAATGTCCTCTGACGTAAAGACAAGGATTCAGAATTGTCTCGTGGAGTAATTTTAATTGGGTTCTTCCCAAATGCTCTAAATCGCTCATACACACTGGGAATTACAGGACCGTGTGGCCACGCTTCCACTGGCTCCGTGATGAGTGGAAGTTCATAAATTCCTAGATACCAGCCGTGAGATAGATATACCAACTTAATCACATCAAGATTAGTAGTATCTCTTTCCCTCCTTTTCCACAAAATATAATCCGAGACTACTCGAGGATCTAAGGGAGCTTCGTGCATTGTTAGTCAAATAAAGTAAATTGTGAGTAAGTGCACATAATATACGCACAAAAGCCTTATGATGTTCAAAGGCAATTTTTAATGTGCGAAATGAAAAGATCATAAGTTTCCAAACCAATAAAGTTGTAAGGAGATGATCTTCTAGTAACCAAGAAATTGCAATTTCTTTACTGTGGCATATGTTCGTTGATTTGGAGAAGAATCATCCATCCCCCATCTCAAATATTCAAGAGGTATAGACTCTGCCAAAACGTTTCAAATCGACTTCAAATTTCCTTGGTGGTCAGCCCCTCTTCGGTCGTGCCGAACTAAAAATGGCGATTCTGCGATCTTCAGGGTTGATAGATGAGCGGCAGATTACGTTTTGTTGAAAATGGGATACTTTAAATGTAATCACTCAATTTGACGATTCAAATGACAGAGCTTATCCTGATCTCATCGTCTCTACCCTTTGAATAGGATCGCGGCCGAAATTACCAGTCCAGCAAATCCAGTCGCCCAGATCAGAACATTATACTTTGCGTTCTGTGCATCAATCATTGTATCCTGGGATTCTTTGATAGAGTCAAGTTTTGACTCTACAGCAGTTTTGAATGAATCAAACTCAGATTTAAACCTAGCGGAGGCCATATCAATTACGCGTTCGGTGAGTTGGTTTACCGTCAGGTCAGGCTTGCGAAACAATTGAGATATGTGAGTAAACTCTAAGTTTGAGTTTTCGTCTTGCATGATTTACAGTTGGACATTAAGTTAAATGTAATGTTTCGAATTTCGGTGCACGATCGAAATATCTGGTTTTAGTTCAACTTACAATCAGGTATCAATCTACTCTGAAGTTGGCTACGACGTTCTGATCCAGCAATGTTCCGAAATCCGAGACTTGAGTTGGCTCCCATCATCATTATCTAAATCTGGATTGTGATCTTTCACGAATTTAGATTGTTTTTAATATACTCTTTATAATAAGTCTGAATCACATCGTCGGGGATATGTTTCTCTCCACGGAGTCCAAGCACCTCAAACCCCCTAGCTCGGCACTGATCCCAAGGCCCACCTCTCCTGTGGGTATAGCTAATTAACTGCCCACCATCTAAGTCAGAATAAATGTCATACACCCAGTCTAAATGACCGGTGGCATCTTTGTCTTTTTGCATAAACTCTTCAATGTCCACAGAAATGACATCTTCATATTTTGAA
>JAPOUL010000064.1 GCA_026708685.1 Bacteroidota bacterium | reverse complement strand
ATGGTGCGGGGACCAATATCAAAACCAAGCTTCTGGAAACGAGGCTGACCTCATCGGTGGACAATATGGTGGAGGCGATCTTCGTGCATGGTGTTGCAGGTGCGGGGGGTGTGAATATCCGTTCCTTCAGCCCAAGCGATCATACTGCACGCAGATTGATTGAGGTAGGCTTAGGCTTTGACAAGGCGACACGCTACGTCAGTTTAGCACCTGACTTCCACAATCTGGAGATCACGCTGTCAGAGACTAAAGCCGAAGTCGGTGTCTTCTCGCTGGATCTCAATGGGTATCAGGGAGAGACGTTGATCATCGCTATCTCAGGCGGTGCGAACGTGTCCGTGATGGCTGTGGATGCCAACGGAACGGTGACCCTGCCAGCGAACGTGACTTCCACGGAAGACCTAGAGCTTCCAACGGAGTTTTCACTGCATGGGAACTATCCCAACCCCTTTAATCCATCCACTCGGATCCAGTTTGATCTACCCGAGTCCGCACAGGTGAGTCTACAAGTGGTGGACATGCTTGGACGGGAAGTGATGGCACTGCCGGCCCAAGACTTTGAAGCGGGATCCAACCGAAGCATTGAACTCAATGCGACGAACCTGGCCAGTGGAACGTATCTGTATCGCATGATTGCCAACGGTGCAGAAAGCCGGTATGTCAAAACCGGACGGATGACGTTGGTGAAATAACCATGGTTGGAAGAACGCAGCTGTTCTTGACATCTGAAAACCATCTCCTCCCAGTAGTCATGTGCTGGGGGGAGATGATTTTCCCTACAAATACGAATCTAGATTGCTCTTTTTTTGGAAGGGTTATAAGGATCTGGTGATGTAGAGTGATGAAAGTCGTGGAACAATGAATCAAGGTTGATTGCCCACAGAGAAGGACTTAGAATAACTTTTAACTATTGGAGTAGAGGCTCCATTCAATTTTATGAAACAAATATTTAAACGATTACGAGGGATTGGATGCGTGGCACTGTTTGCCATGCTGCTGGTGACCTCAAGTGCATCTGCACAAACCACCGCCATTGCCTATGTTGATCTTGCAAGCGGTAGTAGTGGAGATGTATCTAGTTGCACGGTTGATTCTAGCGACACTGCAACCGCGAATAACTACAGGACTCCTTGTAATTTAGCGACAGCATTAGGTGGAACTACAGCTTCTATCTATGTGCGCGTTCGAAGAGAGGGAGATACGGTAACCCTTGAAGCACCAACCTTGGATAGAGTTGTTACTTTTGGGTTATATGTTCGCGGTAGTGCAGCAGAAGTGAAAGGAACGATACAGTTTACAGGGGATTTTCGCATTGGTGCAGACGGTCAGCTGGGGGTTGCACCCAAAGCGACGGTTCATCTTGAAGATGTAACGACCACCGCAGCTAGAACAACTCTTACGACATCTCTTTTCGTGGTCAACCCCGCAGCTAAAGAAAAAAATTCTGCACGGAGGTTAATCATTTCTGGTGATTTAACGACTCACTCCGCCACCATTCGTGATCTTACGGTGTCCAGAGATCTCACGATCAAAGGAGAGGGGGCCAGTCCAGTGTTGCGTGTGGATTCATTAACGGTCAAAAGTGGAGCCACACTCACCGTGGGTACCTCCGAAGATATGGTTGATCTTCGTGTTCCATTGACAAAAAGCGGAAAAGATTTGACGGTCAATGGCATGATTGACGGTCCTGGAACCGTCTGGATTGCTCATGTTGCTGCCCAAAGGCTTGCCGCGGATTTTCACATCAGTAGTGATTATACCCCCGCCACCAAAGATGGTAAGATTGATAAGACTGACTGTGTGAAAATCACAGGAAGTGGGGAAATCAAAAATGAAATCCGTGCCATCGCCGCAGGTAATATCTGTGTTGAGCTTGCAAAGATCACTGATCTAACGGTTGCTGGAAGTATTGTTGAATCCAATACGGCTGAAGGTGGTGCTGGTGTAGATGGTGCACCCGATATTTCAACGGATATCATTTTCAGAAATGCTGTGACGATTGATGGAGATGTGGTTCAGTGGAACGATGCCCGCGTGGTCTTTGAAAAGACGGCAACCATAACCGGAGATGTCATTCTGGATGATGGAGCACTGCCTGCCAGTGCATTTCCAGCTGCAGATGCAGATGGTACGTTTGGTGTTGCACGTACTGCAACGATTGAGGGGGAAACAGTTCAGACCTCCGTTCGTCGTGGTGTGAGACTAGCATCAGATGATGCGGCAGATACGGCAGAATTCACATGTGAATACCGTCAGCGAGAAGGCATTAGTATCGTAAATACCCCTGTCGTGAATCTCCAAATTAGTGCACCCGCCCCACCCGGAATGCCTGGTGTTGGTCGAACCGTATACGAAGATGCAGGTACTGTAACCATCATGGCAGCACTTAGTAGGGTAAATCCAGCTGGGGAAGAGATCACAGTTCCTCTGGCGGTTACGGGAACGGCCACATCTGGTACTGATTTTACAGTAGGTGATCCCTTTCAAATTACCATCGCATCTGGTGAGACAGACGGAACCGCTGATATAACTATCAGTACTGATTCTGTGGCTGATGAAGACCCTGAGACGATCATTGTAACGATTGGCACTATTGCCGCAGGTGTTGCACGTAAGGGAGTAAATCCCGCCGTGACGATTACGATCAATAATGGCAATGCTCCTTCAACGGGGAATTTCTTTGTAGATAGTGGATCGCAATTCTTCAAGCATCAAACAACTGGATCTGCTGGACGAGGATTTTATGTTCCAGGCGTTCAGTTTGAAGATGCGGCGACAATTGAAGGAGATCTGGATGTTCGATCTAGTACCATTGAGGAGGAAGGTTCCGATATAAATCGAAACGTGACTATATGTGCTCCACGCGTGATTTTCGCGGCCAAGCCTGCGGGTAGTAATGATGCTGAAATCATTTCCAGCGTTGAGGGAGATCTGATTTCGGAACAAGAGAACAACTCAGAAAAAATTCTTCTGGATTCGGATACGAAGGCAATGAAAGTGTCTGTTCATAACCTGAGCGTTGGTGGAGATATCTTTGTAGATGAAGATGCGGATCCAATTGCAATGGGCTTGGCAGCCTCCTACAAAGCAGACGGTACCTGTAAAGGAACCGATGGTGCTTCCTTGAAACATGGTAATTATCTCCATCTTTCGGATGCGAATGATCATGTCATTTCAGGTAGTTTGACCCTTGGTGCTCTGGTTGTGCTTGATGATTTGGAGGTGAGTTCTGGAACCTTAACCGTGGATGCCCTTCATATCGGCGAGGGTGCAGAGCTTGAAGCAGAAAATAATGTCGTTGTTAACGACGGATTGATTCTTCAAGGTGGTGGCGTAGATGGAACGCTTGCAACATCTGGCTTTACCCATCTCACCTATGCGAGTGGAAGCAGTGATGTGGTTCGCGGAGCTGCTACCTTGGAGGTATTGGAGATCCATTTAGGCAGTCGTCGGTTGCGTCTTGAGGATGTACGGACGAATGTGGAGACCTTAGGCTTGTGTAGTGGAACGTTGGTGTTAGGCGAAGTAGAGAC
>JAPOUL010000014.1 GCA_026708685.1 Bacteroidota bacterium | reverse complement strand
CACGGATCGTTTACCCTCTTTTTCGTGCTTCACCCACTTAAAAAACGGAAGCCCCAAAAATGTATTACACTGGGAAAGAATAGTAGGAGAAATTTCGGAAGGTCTTTGAGATGCAATCACAAGTCCAAGTCCAAATTTTCTACCTTCACGTGCAATTCTCTCAAAAGTTTGATAGCATAATTTCCCAGCAGTTGTACTTGTTTCAGATGAAAGCCGATTGTGAATAAATGTATGAGCTTCATCAAGAACTAAAACTGTCGGAAGTTCATTGCCTTTGAGTTTTCGGTGACGCTGAATCGATTCAAGAGTCATGCGTGCAAATGCTGATACTAGTACATGTAACGACTCTGATGGAACAAGTGATAGATCAAGAATGGCAATTTGTCCGTTTTTCGCACTGTCATTGCCAATGTAGCTATTCAACCATTCATCTAATGTGATTGAAGTGGACAGATCTGGTACAGTAATTGATTTAAGCGGACCGGAAGAAAATAAACCTCTGATTCGAAGATTGAGTAACTCAGCAAACTGAGATATATCACGACGGGATTGAGTTGTAGCAATCACCTCAACAAAGTCAGGTAGTTCCCCAACATCAAATTGAATCGGCAAATTTTCACAATAGTTGGAATCATCGTCAGACAGTCCTACTAACTCGGTCACATCTTTGAATTTGTCAATTATTTTAGTGATCTCAGATTCTAAAAAATTGTTATGCCAAAAGCTACTACACTTATCGTTGGAGTTTGTCTTGGTAGTGAAACTTTCTGCCTCTTCCTTAAGTTGTCCTCTTGTAGACTTTTCCAACTCGGATGAGGAGTTAGCAATATCTTGTAATTTGTATTTTAATTGTTCATCTGCTTTGGAAGCAAGATCATTGAAATCAATAGAAATGTTGACAAGGAATTGTGCAAAGCCTTCCCTTTTACCCATTTTCATATGTTCTTCACTATTTTTCATCACCTTTAGTGCACTACGATATCGCCTTACTCTCCCACGTACCTCTGCCAAGAATTCATCTGGTTCTTCCATATCAGATTTTAACATTCTTAATGCTTCAAACAAGACTGGGCGTTGTACACCAGGTTTTGCATCGGTAAAGGCCCCCCACTCTTCTGCATTCCACAACCATGCAGGAACCTTAAGTTTACTGTCAGTGTCATCAACCGTAAATACTCTTGGCTTGAGATCTTGAAATGCTTGAGCGTATTCGCCATTTGGATCTAAGATTATGAATCTGGCATTGGGATTACTATCCTGATCATTAAGTTTATTCTGAGCTGCATCAAGTGACCAACGAATTAGCCCCGCGACCGTGCATGATTTACCCGCACCAGTGTTGCCTAATACTGCCAAATGTCGACCAAACAACTTGTCAGGGTTGATATAAACTGGAGCACCATTAGCCGTTGGACAAATTCCTATATGAACCCGACCAAAACTTTCATCTGATTCTCCCTCAACTAATGCCCTTAACTGATCGGGAGAAGGTAGGAAAACCGGAGAACCAACAGTAGGAAAAGTATCTACTCCCCTCCTAACATAATACCTTATATCTTCAATTGAATCGTGTGGTATCGAAAATAATGTTCCAAGTGGAATAATTGTCACAATTCGTGCTGGCCATGGTAAATCAATGAGTCCAGAGTCACGAATGCTTCTTTGTTTAGGATACTGAATGCGTTCAATTCTAACATCCGTAATCATACCGATAGTGGCACCTGACTCGTTCGGAATCAGTAGATAGTCATTGATCCTCAGGAATCCTCTAGGCATTCCTGAGTTGATAACCACCGAATCAGGTGCAGTATAATTAACTAATACTTTAATTCCATTCGCATGTACACTTTCAATTACACCAACTGTCCGATCTGTTAACGCCTCTATAATTGTGCTCATGCTTCTTCGGTTTCTGAGGTATTTGCTTGTTCATTATTATTAATCACTGATCGATTTTTGATTAGTTGAGCCATTTTCCATTTTACTTGCTCAATTTGTGGCTGTGGTAGATAGTTATCCACTAAGGTTGATAAATCGCCAAAGTGAGGGCCAACTAACAATGAGATCTGAGATTCGCTCAGAGCAGTGTTATAAAACTTTGAAATTCTCCCATCGGCATCATCATAAGAAATCATTACGAGATGGGTTGAGGGAATGGTGAGCATATCGCGAATCACTCGATTAATGTGATCATCCCCAAAGCCATAACCATAAGTAAACAGTACTGTATTAGATTGGCAGACAGCGGTAGCAAAATCTCGAAACAGTTCGGCATATGGATAAATGAGAGTTTCCATATCCTTTGCAGAATTTGGATAGATCATGAGCCTGTCTACTGGATTAACTGGTTTCTCAGAAAAACAAGAGATCTTGCCAAACGGAAGACACCTCTGCAGAACATGATAAGGCTGATTTGGCATAGAATCATTAACCCAGTCTATTGAACCATGAAGTTTGGTAAAGCGAATCACACCTTCAAGAATACGAGGCTCACCACGTATTCCAGGTGGGTTATAATGCATATCAATTCCTAGTCGAGATGCTCTGAATACGGGTTCCAAGCTACCGACAAAACGATCCATGATTCTCAATCCAACTAGATCAGCACCATATTCGATGAGACGATCATAGTTTGTGGTGAAAATATGAAGTCTTTCTCTTGATGGTGGACGACTACCAAAAGATAATAGAAATGATAAGAGCAGTCGTTGTGCTTGTTGTCCTTTTTCATCAAACCGTTCAAATCCTGAACGAATTCTTTCTTCCGTTTCAATAATTTTTTTGATGAAAGATTGAAGTTCTTGATTGAGAATTTGAGCCCACTCATCTCTCATTTTTACAGCTTTTTCATTATCATTTGAATCTGACAACATAATATTAAATCCCTGAATCAACTCGCTTATGGATCGGATAAAATCCTCTATATTGGGTTCATTGCGTCCTATGGATTTCGCACTATTTGTAGCTGCCATCCAAACTGATTCAGCATACTGACATTCAGGCTTCTGAATGGACATATCAACACTGGATACATCAATCTTCTGTGCGATAGCAGTGGTGAGTCCATTACCAACGAGGAGGTTTAGATGATCGGCTTGGCAGAGAGCTGATAGCCAGGGTTCAATCTTTTGTCTGTATTGATTCATCTCATCAAAATGCTCCTCATCATTTGCCTCAAATGAATATGTGCCAATCCTGACTTTATGAATTGGTGCAGGAGGAGTTTTTTGTTTTTCAGACATGATGGGTTTCATGTTTACAAGGTTCGGCGTATGCCAATAAAAATAACACAAATTCGATCATTTTTATTGAATCGGTGCGGAGTCATTTTAACTGGTTGTAAATTTGTTTAATCCAAGTGTTTTAGGATTGTTTCACTCTCGGATTTGTGTCATTAGGAGGTTTGTTCATCCATACCTTTCGGGGTGGCTTCAGGATCTGGGGAGTACCATTGACAAATTGTTCTGGGTTGCGATCGTAGGCCTCTTTCATGACGAGATACGGGTGCCTTAAAAGGTCTACGCAAATACAAGTGTCCAGAGGCATACT
>JAPOUL010000113.1 GCA_026708685.1 Bacteroidota bacterium | reverse complement strand
TGCGTATCTGTATCGGATTCATGCAACATCTTTGGATGACAAGTCCTCTTCGGTGCACGTTGGACACTTTATGAGTGTCAAATAACTCATGAGCGGGATGCAGTGGCCAGTAGCCTGCTACCTGAACAGGAGTACATGAGGATTCAATCGCACGAATCGGAACATGAGACTCAGAGGTTGAGGCGTTTTAATTCGTCAACCGCATGACCTGCAGCTCTAGCTGTGAGGGCCATATACGTGATGGATGGGTTTTGGCAGGCAGATGAAGTCATACATGCACCATCAGTAACAAATACATTCGGAGCTGCATGACATTGGTTGTGGGCATTCAATACGCTAGTTTTGGGATCATGCCCCATACGGGCTGTGCCCATCTCATGGATTCCAAGACCTGGCTCCGCACCAAGGCTTCCCTCTGCAAAATGATCGTAGGTTTGAATATTTTTTGCACCCGCAGCTTCTAACATTTCTGTAGCGGATTGCATCATGTCCTCTCGCATGGCAAACTCGTTTTCTCCCCACTGACAATGAATCTTGAGAGCGGGGATTCCCCATGCATCGGTAACGGATTCATCCAACGTTACATAATTGTTGAATCTCGGCAACGCTTCCCCAAATCCCTCCAAGATCATTTCCCATGCTCCAGGATGTCGCAGTTCGTGTTTGAATTGCATACCAAAGCCAGAGGCGGGGCGATTCCAAGAAGGCCTTGATGCCTCACCCTGATATCCAAATCCTCTGAGATAATCGCTACGCTCTGTCTTTCGCGAAAGATTTCGGAATCGTGGAATGTAGATTCCGTTGGGGCGGCTCCCCTGATAATATCGGTCTTCTCCCCCTGATATCTGTCCAGATGCTCCAATTTGAAAATGGTGATCCATGAGGTAATGCCCCAGTACTCCACTATCATTCGCAAATCCATTTGGAAAACGTGAAGAGGTGGAGTTGAGCATAATCTGAGTGCTCCCAAGTGCAGATGCACACAAAAAGATCAGGTTGGCATACGCCTCTTTCATCACCTTGGTCTTGCGATCAATATAGCGAACTCCAGTAGCTTTCCCCTTCTCTTCATCGTAAATAATGCTGTGAACGATACTCTCTGGCTGTAGAGTAAACCTGCCCGTTGCAACAGCTGCTGGTAAAGTAGAACTTAAACTACTGAAATAAGCCCCCGCAGAGCAGCCGCGATAACATTCTCCACAATAATGACACGCAGCTCTGCCCATATGAGGCTGGGTTAAGATTGCGGCACGACCAATGGTCATCAATCGATCATCAAAATGTTTGTCGATCGCCTTCTGGACGCACTTCTCCGCCCAATTCATCTCCATCGGTGGTAAAAAGGCACCGTCTGGACATTGCTCAAGTCCCTCTTTCTGACCCGTGATCCCAACGAATCGTTCGACATAATCATACCACGGAGCTATATCTTCAAATCGGATGGGCCAGTCAGTGCCCATGCCATCGTGCAGATTGGCTTCGAAATCCTGCGGGCCCCATCGGTAGCACTGGCGAGCCCATAAGATTGAACGACCGCCTACGACATCTGCCCTAATCCATGTAAATGGATCGGCTTCAACATATGGATTCTCAAGGTCGTTGATAAAAAAATGCTCTGTATGCTCACCAAAAGCATACGTACGGGACTGAACGGGATAGATCTGTTGATGAATGCGTGAGCCTTTACTATTACGGGCGGGAAAGTCCCAATCTTCGAGATATTCAGTGATATAACCAGCACCATGCTCAAGATGTAATCCCCGTTCCAAGAGCAAAACGTCAAGCCCGGCTTCTGTCAACTCTTTGGCTGCAAAGCCTCCACTGATGCCAGATCCAACCACAATGGCATCCGTGACATCTGGAGAAAGCACTATGTTAGGCACATTCGGAAACATTTCATAAGGTCTGTCCAATAAGTTAATGATTCTTGAGCTGTTGAACAAATCATCTATCCATCCAAATATTATCAGAGGACTCCATACTCAATCATCTACGCCTCATTCTGTCGTGCAAATAATGGATTCGGTGGTCAATAATTCAAAATAATGCTTAGATTTATGCAAGTTTTAGATGATGATTCTAGGGAGATGGACGGATTCGCACCTTGATGTCTTGTTCATTCCTATGGTTTCCACGATACAAATGTCATTTTGATCGTTTAATCCATCTGTCCAATTTTATTTTCATGCGTACATTCTTATTGATCCACCTTGTACTTCTTGCAACCACTGTACCTCAAGGATTGAGCCAAGTCCATTCCTTGGATGAATGGGATGTTCACGATCCCGATCGTCCACAGCCCACGATGGTAACACCTGGAGATCTGATCTCATCTCCTGCTCCATCGGATGCAATTGTTTTATTTGATGGCACTCATTTCAACGAGTGGACCCATACGAATGAAGATTCAGTTCAGTGGCAGGTGATCAATAACTACATGGAGGTAGTCCCTGGCTCGGGTCACATCCAAACGACACGCTCGTTTGGTGATGTTCAACTTCATATTGAGTGGGCGACTCCCAACAGTGGAACTGGACAGGACAGTGGCAATAGCGGTGTCTACTTGATGAGCACCTATGAAGTTCAGGTTCTCAATTCCTACAACAATCCAACCTATCCAGATGGTCAGGCTGCTTCGCTGTATGGGCAGTACCCCCCTCTGGTGAATGCAAGCCGCCCCCCATTAGAATGGCAGGCGTATGATATTGTCTTCCGAAGACCACACTTTGAAGAAGATGGACAGTTGAAGAGTCCAGCCAGAGTAACCGTTTTTCATAATGGCGTTTTGGTGCAAGACAATGTGATCCTGACTGGTCCCACCGATCACAAATCACGCCCGCCTTACAGGGCTCACGAAGAACGACTCCCCATTCTTCTTCAAGACCACAATGAACCCACACGGTTCAGAAATATCTGGATTCGTGACTTAGAACACCACTCCAATTAAGATTCATGAGACGACTCGTCGGTATTGATATTGGAGGGACTACAACCCGGTGTGCCATTGCATCCCAGAGAAATCCGTTTGAGTTGATCTATAAGAAATCAGTCCCAACACCTCAGCAAGGCCCCAACGCGGTTTTGGATGTCATCACAGAGTTAGTGATGGATGGACGTAAAGAGATTGATGATCTGGTTGCCGTCGGATGCGTGGCACCTGGAATGGCCAACACCAGAACGGGGTCAATCCTCCGTGCTGCTAATTTGCATGGATGGGATCATGTACCATTAAAGTACATGTTAGAAAAAAGACTTGACGTTCCCGTGACGATCGAGAATGATGTGAATGCCGCCGCCTATGCCGAATCACTTGCTGGTGTTCTTCCTGGATCTTCTCCTGTGGTTTTTTTAACAATAAGTACAGGAATAGCAGCCGGAATTGTAATTGACGGAATTCTTCTACGAGGAGCCAACTATGCTGCAGGAGAAGTTGGTGCAATGATCCCATCACCGAAGTATTTGGGACATCTATGGCAACCCGGAGGGTGTACGGAACGTCACTCAAGTGGAAGTGGACTTGCATCACAGTGGGCTCACATTCACGGCGGAGAACCCAACTCTAAGCGAGCTATTGAAGTCTTCAAAGCAGCGGATTCTGGTAATGAAACGGCACAAAAACTTGTGAAGCAGTCCGTAGACTATGTAACACAGGTTGCCATTGGACTGACCAGTGTTCTTGATCCTGAATACTTGCTGATCGGCGGTAGCATTGGACAGGAACGCCCAGAATACATAGCAAATATTCAAACGGAATTGCAGAATGCTGTGCTGTATGCGCCTGAGGTGCTTGAATCAACCTTGGGAGAGGATGCCCCCTTAATTGGTTCGTTACTGCTGGCTCAAGACTTGGTCGAAGATTTGGGTTTTTTGGAGGAAGATTCCTTCTGAGGAGGCTTGTAGTTGGGATTCAAACTGCCATCATAGAATCCATCCAAAGCATCATTGAGTGCTTCAAGAACTTTCTCAGTATCAAGTCCAATTACATTAGAATATGCTCTGGCAAGAGAACGAAGATAGATATCATGGAAATTCTGATGGTTATAGAGGCAGTTGGTTTCAAAATCACGGAGCAGGGATTTGATAATCCGAGTCTCTGAATGGATCGTCTCGATTGAGACTTCTTTATGCTCCCGAAGCATTTTAAGATCGCGAGCAAGCTTGACCCGGGACTTTTCGTTATTTATTTTTGATGGTTGCATCAATTAATTCAAGTTAAAAATCAGTGAAAGCCAGATCGCTAAATCGCAGTGGAGATCAATCGCAAATCTCCGTCTACTTTATGAGGAAGCTTGATCATCTTTCAGTAACCTGCGAACAAGTCTCGCCCCCAATCATCAGACTATGAAGAGCCATAGGTCGTACATCAACCCATTGGCCATACCGTATCAGAGGCGTATTGACAGATCTCAGGTGAGATCTGAGCAGGTATCTACTCAAAAATGGTAGATTTGAAAAAGGTTTCATCAAGATAAAGCGAAGATAGAGTTGTCCTCTGATCCTGTAAAAGAGTAAGCAATCAAAGACATAACTGATCTATCATTTATTGGTCGGGACGGCGAGATTTGAACTCACGACCCCTTCAACCCCATTGAAGTGCGCTACCTGGCTGCGCTACGTCCCGTTAATCCGTTTACGTTAATTGTCGAGCAATGTTCTCCAAGAATGAACGTAAATTTAACAATTCCTGTCGTTCGGAGGAGAGTTTTGATGTATCTCCGCTATCACCATCCAGTGCTTGCCTTGCCCCCTCAAGAGTATATTTTTTAACGCGAAGTAGATCATATATCTGCCTTGCAAGATTCAGGTCATTATTTGTGTAGATTCTACGACCAGAGCTATTTTTACGAGGTCTTAGCTCTGGAAACTCGCTCTCCCAATAACGAAGAACGTAGGTTTCTACTCCAATAATTCTGCTCACTTCTCCAATTGAGTAGTAAAGCTTAGCGGTATTTTCCATCAGATTTGAATGATAAGCCTAAATGTACGAAATTTCAACCACATTCTATTAAAATCATGTTCTTTTGTTTTCATTAGATATTAGCAACGGATAATTCTCCCCGAGATCTGAATGTGAATATGCAGCAAAAAAAAACAAATATCAATGGAGAACTATTGATATAAGTATCTGGCTTGATGGTTTACATCTTGAATCTTATGAGAAAGTAGTTTCGGGAGGGGAGCTCCATTTTTACTGTTTACTTACCAGAAATCATTACATCATAACGCATAAAAAGAAATTCAATTCGCTCACGCTCACTCTCAAAAGGTGAAGCCTGATAGAGTTTATCGACTACGAGATCATTGGCTTGATGTGCCTTTCGTAAGCTTGGGGGCATGGTGTACGGGTCATACAAATCTACAAGTTTAGCATCTGGATACCTTTCCCTTGCGTCAAGAATAGATTGGCCAGATTTCGTGAGATGCTCTCTCGCTTTAATGGTCAGATCTGGCCACGGAAAGGTATTATAGACCAGCGTATTCGCATATCGATAATCATTTTTTAACCGACCACAGGTATATTTCATCCAGCACATGTGCATAGACGAAATCATTAACGCGAATATTTCCAGCCCTGCATCTGGGACGCATATACATGAATCGTGAACAATATTGTCCGATGTAAAGAACCCAAATGGAACATACTTTCTCCTCTCAGATGTGACTCTCGGAATGATGATATAATTTTCCAAGGGTTGTCGTATTTCAGCAAACAGTTGAGCGTATTCTGAAGCATCCCGTGTTTGCTGTTTGACACTCATACTTCTAAATTCTTTGACATGCTTGATCCTATTCAACACATAGGGGGTTGCTCGTATCAATTGTGGTGGTGTATCTATAAGCCATAGGCAATAAGAATAGATATTATTCAAGTAGTCTCTTGCTCTTATGAGTCGTTTGACGTACGGTTTGAATTCAGGGTGTAATGCCAATAATTCATTGCGTTCAAAGGAACTCAATAATAGTCCTCCACCGTCGGCTGGTTTACTTCCGAATAAACACTTTGGAACTGATTTGCTCGGATTTCTTGCCGCTTTGACAACTAACTTTTGGTTGATGAGCTTGCTCCCGTCTAGCAGGTATGGGGAAATAGATTTCAGTTTGATCTGATTGGGTTTACCATGGATGTCCTGATAGTCAAATAACGAGCACTCTTGTTTGAAGAATGGTGCCTTTTCCAGTCCGATGATCACTACATGAACATGTGCTTTCCCTCGTGCATCTGAGCCCCAGCTAAATGTTCTATGTGCAAACGAAATTTCAAGTTGATAACGTTCAAAAAGTAAGGGCCAGAGATGGGAAACCTGTTCTCCCTGAGTGATTGAATTCGTGGAAACAAATGCAATTGCAGTTCGTCTATCTGAACGACTTACATAGTCGGCAGCTTTCAGAAACCAGCCTGTGACTAAATCTAAAACCTGTGACCTAGATCCAGCTGTTTGAACCACTTTGAACAGGGAGTCACTCTGGAACTGATCCATTTCACTTTTTCCCCTGAAAGGTGGATTTCCAAGTACATAATTACATTTTTGAGGATGGATTACGTCAATCCAGTCAAGCTTGAGTGCATCACCACAGACGATATTGGCTGATGATGTCAATGGAATTCGAACATAGCTCTGCCCAAATGCATAACTCAACTCGTTATTCATGATATGGTCCATCATCCACATAGCTGTACGGGCAATTTCGGACGCAAACTCTCCAATCTCAATTCCGAAGAATTGATCAACATCAACCTTACTGAGAACTAACGTATCCAATTCCCTTTGATCTCCAGTGATTATTTCTTGCAGAATTTTGATCTCCAACCTCCTTAGTTCCCTGTAAGAGATAATAAGAAAATTACCACATCCGCACGCTGGATCAAAGAATGTTAGGCTTCCGATCTTCGTCTGTAACTCTAATAATTTTTTACGTTTCTGTCGTTTTAATCTACGTGCTTTTTCAAATTCGGCCCACAGATCATCCATAAATAGTGGACCAATTATTTTCATGATGTTTTCTTCAGTAGTATAATGAGCTCCCATTTTCCTGCGCTCTTCTTTGTCCATCACAGACTGAAAGAGGCTACCAAAGATGGCTGGTGAAATAGGAGACCAATCAAATCGGCAAGCTTTTAATAAAGCATTGCGCATCTCAGAATTAAATGCGGGAATACGAGTCGGTCCATTGAAGAGCTGTCCGTTCACATATACGAAGCTGTTAAGTGTCTCATCAAGAAATGATGTACGTTTATCTTCGGGGGTATCAAGTGTTTGAAAGAGCTCGGCTAACTTTGCACCAAGGTCATGTCCATCTTCTGATGTTCTTTCTTCAAGCCAGTTCAAAAATAGGTTTCTCGTTCCAAATACACCTGTGTCATCTGCAAAAAGACAGAATACAATCCGTACAAGAAATTTTTCAAGGTCTGAGCCAGTAAATCCTGTTCTTTCTAATTTATCATGAAGATCACCAACCAACTCAGCCGCAGTAATATTAACTGGATCCTGATCTTTGAAAGCAACTTTCTGGATGCCCATGATAAAGCCAAAATGCTCAACATGATCAGGGAGGTCTTTAAGTTTGAATACCACATGATGATCCTCAGAAAGATCATACAGATCAAATGTCTGAAAGTCACACACCAATAAATAGCGTGGACGTTCATGTTCGCTAAGTGCAAGAAAGTAGTCAGCTGCCTGTACTTTCGCGGCATCAAGACTTCTACCAGCACTTTTCTGTTCTACAAGGAGTACCTGCTTCCAGAAAAGATCAATGAATCCTGTATTGCCGGTGAGTTTTTCGACTTGCTTTTCATAGATGGCTACAGACTGACGCTTGACACCAAAAATATTGAAGAATTCATTGTAGAAGGTTTGAGTATCACCTTTTTCACGGTGAGAATCAGCGAACTCCTTTGCGAACGCCGCCGCTCTGATCCTTATTTCATTCCAGCTTAGACGCAAGTTATGTACCTCATAAAATTTTTACTTCAATCATAGTTTGAAGACTCACGCCTCACCAATGTGGGAATCAATGATTACGATGAATATCATTTAAGATAAATGAAAATGACCTGATGCTCTGCATACATAGATTCAATATGGAGCCGTTTGCAAAACCTACCTACCATTCTAAAAAATGCACCAAGGGTGCTCCAGGGCAATATTTCTGCTGAAACGCTGAGATTTTGCAAAAGCCTCTATGGTTACGAATATCTTCAAAAATAGGCGGAATTCCTCCTCTATGAAGACACCATCATGAAACTAACTGTGATCAATGACTATCAGTTCTCATTAATCCCTACCACATCTTAGATTATTTAATGATCAATGTAGCATGTTCCAATCATCTCCTTCTAAAATCTTGACTCAGTATTTTGATGTTATTAGGATTCATTTGATTCCACCCTAACTCCCAAACAGACGAGTTGACTTTGTTTCACTTAGACCTCAAAAAATAAAATTATGACGGTCCTCAATTAAACCAGGTTGGAAAGCGTTCCTGTATGTCTGTGATCTCTGGGAATTGGTTCGTCGCTATTTCCCATGTTTGAGGCAAAAGATGATAGATCGGTTCATAGGTGGTGGACGAATTGATGACTTCACTGGACGGGAAACCAACCAGTGCTAATAAGTACAAGGCTAAACTCAAAAATAAACCAGTAGAAAGTAGCCCCACACCTACCCCAGCGATATTATTTAGCCATCCAATAATCGGAATTCCACGGATCACACTGTTGAGGAATCTTCCAATAATAGATAGCCCCAGTAAAACACCAAAAAAGATTAGTAGAAAGCCTACAATCAATGAGTATTGCTGAGCGATCCCTAACTGTGCCTCAAGCCACTGTCCAAAGACATCCATGTATAAATAGCCTACCGTAAATGATGCGATCAGGTTGAAAAGCCCAATGACCTGCTTCACTAAGCCTTTTCTGAAGCCCATGAGTCCACCGATGGCCATGACACCTATGATCGTTAAATCTATCCAATTCATTTAAATACCAAGAATGTTTCCTTAATAGATACGCATGAAAATATGAAAAGTTGAGAGATCATGCTGATCAATCCAGTACGAATCGAATCCCGAGGGTGATGATTCCAGCCTGCATCACTCCCAGTGCAACGCCTGAATAATCATCCAATCTTGCAACGCGGGGTCGCAGTGAGGTATCCCCCGTTTCAAGGTATCTGTCATTAATCCGATCTGCCCGGAATTTGTAATCCACCGCGAGAACTCCAGCTACGACCGCTACCGTGGCAAGTCCCCAGTCAATCCACTGTCTTTGTTTTTTCTCAATCTTGGATGCCCCCGATGCACTCATCAAGGATGACTCCAGCGGAGTTAGAGATACATTATACACATTCCATATCTCCGTTTTCGGTTGTATTGTTGCCGACTCATAGGCTTCCATCTCCACATGGATCAGACTATCGCGAAGCCCATGCGAATGAAATACCACCGGAGTAACCCCCAAAAACCGCCTCTGCTCTCCAGACTGAAGCCATGTCTCTGCACCCAGCGGGAACGACTCAACTCGATGGTACATCGGGAAATTCAAGGCTAACTGAACCGTATCCGATGGCTGAGCGACAAGAGGAGACGAAATCGGAGGGACGCTCCATGATGCTGGCATGAGCGTTCGCAAGCGGATCCTATGTATAGATGGATGCACCCAATACGGACTTCCATGAACCAATCCCAAATAAAGTGAGTCCGCATAAACAGCCGCATTAGGATCATTACTGGTGATCTGCACAAGAATGGGTGCTTGTGCGTGTAGGGGGTTGTAATGACTGATCACACAGAACGCTCCCACAACGATGACATATTTGAATTTAGATATCAACATGAATAATGGATGGTGCGAGCTTCACGACATAACGAGGCTCCGTCAGTAGAATCAATCCATCATCTGCAACCCCAATACCACTTTTTACGCGTCCTCTCAGTTCAATCTTCTGAAGTAACTCCCCTGTTTGACGATCCAATACATAAAACCAATTCCCCATACTTCCAGTATAGATCATCCGTTGGGTCATGAATGGTGGAGAAGCCAATGCATCTGGACATTGAAACTCCCACTCAGTGATTCCTGTATGAAGATCCATCACCCGCAGGAGTCCATCTGATGCTCCCACAGCGACAAGTTCACCTTCTATGGTTGCACTCGTCAATCGTACAGACTCATCAGCCAGCATGATATCCCATAAAATTTCTCCAGAATCTATCTTCATAGCAACCAATCGCCCCCTCGTCGTAGAGACGATGAAGGTCTCTCCATCCGTCTCTGGGGTCACATAAATTGGATCTTGAAGTGGTATGGACCACTTCACATCCCCGTTAGTCAAGGACAGAGAAACAACTTCACCACTATCGGTCGCAATGATCACATGATCTTGATGAATGAGAGGACGGGCATGGATACGCTCATATGGTGGAATCCGATGTGTCCAATCAATACGACCGTCATCCATATAAAATCTCTGTACTTCTCCACTGGTGGTGACAAGAATTCCACCCGAGTCTGTGGGAGTGATTCCTACTTCAATCGGAGTTCCTTCTATCCTCCATTGCATGGTCCCCGTATTTAGATCATAGGCAGCTACGGATCTTCGGCCCTGAGCTAATGGAACTGCAATGGTTTGATCAATAACTGCTAATGATCCATTGATGGCATCTCCAAATCGTTTATTTCCTCTTCGCTTCCCCGATGCAAGATCAATGAGATGGACTTCCCCCTGACGAGTAGGGACCAGCACCTGATCCTGAAAAACCAAGGGAGCGTCAGGGCCAAAACCTGCACGAGCATTATAGGTCCATTCCAGCTTGAGCGGAGGTGTGAGCTCTGAACCATTTTTGGGAATTGGTTCAAGATGCGCAACGAATGGATTGCATCCGTTCAAGGTCATCAGAACCAGTAGAGCAACAACTCCCCGTATCAGATGCCGGTGTTTTGAAATGCACTGAGTCAACATCTTAGAAATCAAAACCAAAAAAGAACTGACGGAAATGATTCGGCTCTCGTGTTTTTAAGCCATTCCGTAATCTGTACCCCATGTCATAGCGCAGCACAAAAGCCCCAAAAAGATTCAATCGCAATCCTAACCCAGTTGAACCAATGGTTTCGCCTGCAAAAATCTGGGGTATTTTCTGGGTGTAATGATCATTCCATGTGTGGGCAGCATCAAAAAAGAGTGCTCCTCGGAGGTTAAGGATCCCCAAAACAGCGAGGGGCGGAATATATACCGATGGATTCTCTAACAATGGGAAACGCAGCTCATGAGAGGTAAACCATGCCTTCTTGCCCCGTACATCCAAAAATGGATAGCCCCGTAAATCCCAACTACCACCCATGAACCAGAGTCGTGCTTCTCGTCCATGATTCATACGTCCTAGTGCACGTGATGCAAATGTGACCAAAGGACTTATTCGCAAATAGTGCCTGAGATCCGCCTCCAGTGTGATATAGTTGACATTGGAATACAATAGATCGGTCGTATAAGCTACAGAAAGCTTACCCCGCCAGCCATCCATGGGCCCATTGGAGCCAAACAATGTATTGTCGTGCACAATACTCACCTGATTCGACAGCAGTAACGCTTGGCGGTCAATCTGCCTGACTGGAATCTCTTTGTCATCCCAACTGATGGATGTGGTGGCTTCTATGCGTCTGAACATGGAAATTGGATAACTCACAGCTCCAAATCCACCCCAGACCTCCTCCCAAAATCGTGGAAATTCAGTCGGTGCATCAGGATCCGTCAAATCATATCGCAACCCTCCATACCGATAAATACCATATGCGATATTGGCTCTCCTATTTAAATGGAGACGAGAAAGATTGATATTCAAGCTCCGAATAAAATCTCCCGTATACTGACTCGTGTTGTAGATCGTTAGAAAAAAACGGTCATTGCCTAAAAGGTCTGAAAGCGACAATACGGCCGCACCACTTGTCCCCCAGACTGCACTTGTCGAGATTTGTCCCTGAGCAACATCCAACCCGTAGCGTCGCCGATAACGCAATTGATCATTGGTTGATTCCATCTCAATACGTGGAAAGGTCCATGGCTTTTCATGCTTTGCATGGACAATGTGTTCTTCTTGAGTTGACACGGATCTATCCATCAGAGAATCCAGTCCTACAAGTGTGCGAATGGTAAACCGGTAGTTCTCAAACGTGGAAAAAACAATATGTCCATCATGGGTCCATACTGGATCAAATACAGCTGTTGTGAACCGGGTTAACTGCTTTTTCCACCGAACGCCTGGGTTTGGGGGTTGGTGGAGATGAGATCCTGCATCGGTAAGGGCAAGAGTGGGCTCTCTTGGCTGGGCATCAATGACATAAAGATTCTGTCCACTATATCGTCCATCTATATCTCTAGATGTGCTGGTATAGAGGATTTGTGCCCCATCAGGACTCCAATCAGGTGAAAAGTCATGTTGAGCACCAGAAGTGACGTAATCAATCTTCCCACTCTGCAGATCATACAGAAACAGGTTGTAGGCATGATGAACACCTTCCGAGGTGCGATCCGAAGAGAAAACAATGGATGTACCATCAGGACTCCACGCAGGATCCCGGTCATCATAGGTATCATTGGTGAGTTGTGTAAGCTGATCCCGATCAAGATCATAGGTATACAGATCTATAAATCCACTTTGATTGATCGCTACGAATGCAAGATGCTTTCCATCAGGACTCCAAGTCGGAGAATACACTGCATTGATTCCCGAAAAACTATACAATGCACCACTCACATCCGATTCTAAATGATAGGTATGAATGACATCTGTTTCTCCACTTTTGGTTACAAATGCAAGCCACCCTTCTTGTGATACACTCATCTTGCTGTCAAGAAGATGGAATGACTCAAACTGACTGTTTCGCTCTCCCCGAATCAAAATTTGGGGCCGATCCATAGGTGCATAGGAGGAATCCACGAAGACAGCATAAACATTGCTGTAGCCACCTTGATTGGCCGTAAAAAGTACTCGCCTTTGATTGCTTTTGGATTGATAGACAACGGGCTTTGAATTGAAACCCTTAATGGAAACTCCCACTGAGGAAAGAGACGGACTTTCATCCGTATCCAGTTTGGGATAATAAATCTCACGAAGCCATTGTTGCCATTGATCACTCACAACATAGAGGTCTTCCTGTAAGGTGTGTTCCAGTATCTTACGAAAATCCCGACTGATCCAAGCATTCTCTATGAGCATCAGGAGTTTTTCTTCCCCATAGGCTTCTGCAATAAAACGACATAAGGACTCTCCAAGCTTGTACATGACATAGGTGCCGTTAATCCGATACATGTTTTCAAGAGACACAAGGTAATTCGCATAAAGAGCATCTCGGACGATCATCTCATGTTGATAATCTTGAGGTCCTGACCAATACTCTGCCAACCCTTCGGTAAACCACAATGGGGGAAGTCGATCCAGTGGAATGCGATAATCTCGGTAGACGCGGGCGAGTTTATGCATCGTAAAGACATGAACCATTTCATGGCGAATTACTCGCCGAAAGCGGTGCAGGTTTCCATTGGCTGGAATCACCACTCTCCCCTTCAGAAACTCGTAAAAGCCTCCCACTCCATCTGGAATAAAGCCGTCCGTGATATTGGTCTGCTTAAAGTGGAGCTGTGAAGAATAAAAGACTAACGGCACACGGCGTGTTACCGAAAAATTGAATCGATTCTGGAGTTCAGCGTACGCCTCTTCCGCAAATGCAGCTCCATGTTCAGCGAGCGTCCGCATTTCTGGATAGTAGTACACATCAAAGTGTTCGGTTTCAATGACGTTCCAGTCAAAATCTTCATATTGAATTTTGTTACGCCCAAAATAATTGTGATACTGTGCTGAAACCGGCAGCACAGTGAATCCAACAAGGGCACACAAGCTCCATATGGCTCTTTTGTGGCGCATAGTCAATCGCATTGGTAACCCATACGCCAACCTACCATAAACGTTCAGTTAATCGTTTTCCACCAATGCAGCCTTCAGTCTGGAAATCAAGCCAACGGGTGATGGATCTGTTTCATTAAGAATCGCCAGATATAAGCTGACCCAATCACTGATATACATCAGAGATAACAGTCGAGTCAAACGACTTTCTCCTTGGCTATGTATTTCTAGCCATTTGTGTGCATGGGGCTCTAGAAGGGATCGGGTGACATCAAGTCTTCGCTGCGTCCGAGGATGATCTTCTTGATCTCTGAGTGCAACGACCGATAGACTCTTCAACTCTGAATGGAATCGTGCCCATCCCATGACTTCATTGTGATTCATTTCAGGGAGAAGATTCCCAACTGCAAAGCTTTTGGAATTTTCGTGAATCTGATTACGCCATCTGGTATTGGCAGGAGCAAGCTGTTCGCTACTATAGATGACGGGAAAGTGGCCGCAGAGAATCTTGGCGATCTTCAGAGCAGGATTGTCTGGATCATCAAAGTTGGACATCTCTGTGGACTGCTTTGCCGTAAGTGCAATGGACTCATCCCAGTCTGAGGGACTCACAGAGGTTAGACGGAGAGATTCAGTGATGGTCAACAATGCGGAGAGTGAATGTGGTAATGCAGCACGGGGTTGTATGCCTGATGGAAGCACAACACATGGGATGTTGCGTGCCTGAGCCCTGGAAACCAGCTCTCCCCCCGTTGAAATTACGATCACCCGTGCTTTGCGGCCACATGCCTCATCAAACGCCGAAAGTGTTTCTTCGGTATTGCCTGAATAACTTGAAGCAACCACTGCGGTATCTGGACCTACCCACTCTGGAAGAGTATAGCTCCGAGATACATAGACGGGAATGCTTGAATGATCTATGGATAACGCAGACAGGACATCTCCACCAATCGCACTCCCGCCCATCCCTGCAACCACTACTTGAGTAATACCCGTTCCCGGCCATGCACCCAAATCTGCACCTAAGGCACTAATGCGTCCTGCTTGAAGATGTTCTGAAAAACTACGTATAGCTTCATACATCCCTTCTACATCGATTTTCTTCAATGTACTTGGAGTCATTTGAAAATATTAGAGAGGTTAATTTTGGTAAATTTAAGGATTCCCGCCCAAGAATCCATCAACTTGTTGTGAGAAATGCATAAAATCATTCATTTCTAAGATAAATACTATTGACAAACTCTTTTACGGTGCTTGTTCGTCTAGTCAACGCGTGAACAAGATATACTGTATTTAGAGGCTTTTGCAAAACATCAGAGTTTTCGTAGAAATATTGCTCTGAAGCACCTGTGACGTATTTTTTAGAGTTAGCTGAGAGTTTTTGTAAAAGGCTCTTTAGTTAAGGGAATATTTTGATCCGTGTGATTCCATTACGCTGTTATCCATAGATCAAGCGATGAAGTGAGTATAAACCTAATATCTATAACCATCTCCTTGGTGCAATACATCATATTTGTTTATCTTCAACCATCCAGTTCAAACTGATTCCTTCTACACCAGTGATTCATACTTCCTGCAAAATTGAGTTCTTTCATTCAACAGTGAAGGAAACGATTGATTCAGATTCAATTCATCTTTTCAACGTTATTAAGAATCCTATTAGCCTTTTGCAAAACCTCAGGATCAACTCCCAAATACGCACCATAAGTGCTTCAGCACATTATTTTTTCTAAAACGCAGAGGTTTTGCAAACGCCTCCTATGATTGAAATGAATTTGAATGTACCAGAAATTATATATCAGAAAGAGATGCAATCATGACAGATATCACTGTACTTGTCAAAATTCATCTTGATTGCACGAAGTGCCCTCAAAATCTCACATTTTTATTGATGGGAGATCTTGCGTTTGAAACTTTTCTTTTCAAATGAGCATTTAAATTAGTCAATCCGAAACTTGCGTATCACTATATCTTCGACCGCTTACATGAAACATCTGAAACGTTATGTTTTTCAGTTTCCCTGTGCACATTACCCCTATTCGTTGGATACGATTCATCAATATAATTAGCCGAAGTACTACACTCGGAAGGTAAACGAGACTTTAAGACATTTTCGGAAAATGCACCAGTTAAAGCGAGTGACTCCCTCAACAATTGGGCAAGCCTTAGATCAGTATTTTACAAAGCCAGATGTGGTTCGTAGATGCTTGAGTCAACTGGAGGATATTCATAGTTACGACTTGCTTGTTGAGCCATCAGCAGGTGCGGGAGCTTTTTTATTCAGTACTGTGCATCCAAATAAAACAGGAATTGATGTAGATCCTAAACATAGTGATATTCTCAAGGATGATTTCTTGAATTATTGTATAGACCCAAAATATAAAAAAGTTCTGGTTTTGGGAAACCCACCCTATGGACGATATCACCATCTGTCAAAAGCATTTATCCTGCACGCTATGTCTTTCCCAAATGTAAAAACTATCGGATTTGTTCTCCCTAATGTCTATCGCAAACATACTCGCCAACGCATTATCCCATCAGATTGGAGAATTAAATCAATTACTGAATTAGGACGTAATTCGTTTCTACTTGATGGTCAAGACTATCATGTTCCTACTAGTTTTTTTGTTTTTGATAGGTCAACCGGCAAAGATTTAAGAGTCGTAATTCCAGATAACATTACTGGTACAAAAGATTTTTTGTTTGCCAACCGCCACGACTTTGATGTGTTTGTGTTTGGGGCTTCCCCTAAACGAGTGATTCGTGATCCAAAACCAAACAATAGAGGTTATTTTCTAAAATCGTTAATTCCAATTGACTTGTTAGTAAACCGCATTCAATCGATTGACTGGCAAGGAAATTCATGTGCAAGCGGAGGCGTATATTGGTTAACGAAATATGAATTTTGGCATCAATACAAGTCATGTTATGAGTAGGCAAAAAGTTCTATCACGGGTCAGATATATCCTGTCAACATCCACATAGGGGAAGATCTGAAAAATGCCGCGTACGAGATAAGAAACGATTTGATAGCCCTTGTCCTCACTGGATCTCTTGCGGAAAACGAATTTTATCGTATCACAAGTCTTTTAACTCCTCAGTCTCGGGGTCCACTCTGGGAAAAGTACTTTATCGCAAAACATGACTGCAAAAAAGTACACAAGAATGATGGGAGAGGAGATATACAGAAAGACGGCAAATTTTACGAATTCAAGGCTTCCGGCTTTAATCAAGATGGTGGACTCAATATTGTACAGATTAGACTTTGGCATGATTGCGATTATATCATTCAATCCATTTCAAGCGAGGGAGCAGTAACTTTTGTTTTGTCTCACGAAGAAATGAAGCGTGAGGCAAATTTATTGTCAGCACAAGTAGCACATGGTACCAAAGAGGTAACTGCGGAAAAAAAGTTCATTGAGCTAAGATTGACCGTGAAAAAAGACAGCGATGACTGGAATCGTTGGATCAATAAATATCAGAACAGTCATTTCCATGACAGTTAACCATCAAGTCTGTACCGCAGAGTCACATTACCCACCAAACCTGAGCAGTTTAACTATAGTTGGATTAGATCATGTGGCATTTTTCGAAAAACACTAGGATTGCGATTGTTTAAGAGACTCACCAGATCCAGCTGAGCTTTCAAATCATAAAAAATGCTGCCACAGTTTGAGTTTAGTATGTGATTCAATCAAATTTCCAAATTGATATTCAGTTGAACGATTTCTTGAACTTGATCCCCTGTGAATGAACCAATAGAATTAGTATGATCAAGCCTCTGGTGTATTCAAACTGTACAATGAAAGTTGCCCGTTCTACGATTTTGATCCTTATTGTATCAATACTGAGAACGTCATCTTCAATAAATCCGATGAGACATATGACGAATGAGGGCTCCCAGCTCATCTGTATTCCCAACAATGGACTGAACCTGAGTGAATGCGTTTGATGTGTAGTCATGAACTTTCTGGCGAGCATCGTCCAGTATACCAAGTGCCTCCATTTTTGAGCGTGCAAGTGGGATTTCCTCGTGAGTGAGACCAGAGCCAGGTCGTATCTTAGCAAAAAAAGCAGAGTCATCTCCCTTCGCTCTCTGACGTGATTCTGCCAGCAGATACGTTCCTTTACCCTCCATTAAATCTCCCCCCTGCACTTTTCCCCAGCGTTGATCATCGGCAATTAAATCCAGTAGATCATCTAAAATCTGAAATGCACGTCCAAGAGACTTTCCCGCTTGTCTTAATACATGACATGTCTCTGAATCGGCTCCTCCGATTACTCCACCCAATTCAATGGATGCAGAAAGCAAGCCTCCCGTTTTGCCATCCACCATGTTCAGGTAGTCATGGGTCGTAAGATCCGCCTTGTGACCAATTTCCATATCAAGTGCCTGTCCTTCACAAAGTTCTCTAATCATGGTTCCGTACACGCGGGTCAAATTAGCTTGAGCATCCGAATTCGTTTTTCCAACACATTCAGTCGCGAGTGCCAACAAAACATCACCGCATAGAATAGCTGTATCGGTATTCCATCGGATATGAACTGTCTCTCGCCCTCTGCGACTATCAGCATGATCCATCATATCGTCATGGACGAGAGAAAAATTATGCACCAACTCAACAGCCAGTGCTAATGGCATAGCCTGCTGAGTAGTAACACCAAAAATTTTCGCAGACAAAAGCAATAGGATAGGACGAAGACGCTTGCCCCCTCCCGCAATCACATACCTGACAGAATCATAGAGTTCGTTCGGCTCATGATCCTTGACCAAATTTGTCAGGTGGGTTTCAACCTCGGATTGAAGATGTTCAATCGTTTTACTTAGATCCATCTTTATATTTCAAGAAATACCAATACTAAACTATTCTAATTTAAGTAAATTACAGATCTGTTCATTTACCTCGGTAAAAGAAGCTTTGGCATCCACAGGAACTAACAGTTTTTTGTCAGAATAATAGTCTACCAGCGGGTGAGTTCGTTCATGGTAGATATTCAAACGCTTACGGATCGCATCGGGCTGATCATCTTTACGGGTAATGATGTATTCAGATTGATCTTGCGGGGGCGGCTTGTCAGAAAGATGAAAATTTTCACCCGTCCGATAATTAATTCTACGTTGGGATAATCTTGCAACCACCTCTTCACGATCAATAATAAAGTTGACAGCTGCCGATATAGTGATGCTTCTAGAATCCATGAACTCACAAAGCCAAATGGCCTGCTGAACGGTGCGCGGATATCCATCAAGGATGAATTGTTGACAGTCATGAGTTTTCAATGCTTTTTCAGCAAGAGTTCGGACAAGTTGATCAGGGGCTAACTGGCCATTTTCAATATAACCCTGAGCTTGTAAACCTAATGGAGTGCCAGACTCAATTTCACTGCGGAGCATAGCACCTGTTGAGATATGCTCCAAGCCAAACTGAGACATCAAAAGTCTTGCCTGCGTGCCTTTTCCTGAGCCGGGAGGCCCAAGAAATACAATTCGATGGGCACCTTTCTCAGGGGCCATCCTCCTCTGTTTTGCTATGATTCTCCCATGCCTTAAGACCCATTTCAATGCCAATGGGCACTAATAATCTGACTAAATCATTGAGTGCACTTTGTTGTGGTTGAACAGATTCATGCGTTTGGGAAGAATTTGAGGTCGTTTGACTGAGGTGTTTGGTAGCAACATCCAGAACAGGGGCTATGATTGGATTGATCTCTTTACCTGGCAACTGCCCACCTTGATCAAGATGCTTTTTAACGGTTTCTATGGCAGGGCTTAATGCTGAATCAAGCAATGAACCACGATCGGGTTTTCCTTTACGCTGAGCATTTGATGCCAAATATCCCAAGACCACTCCGAGCCCGAGAACGGTGGCAACACTCCCAATAGGGTGCTTTTCAATGATGTCTTTGATTTGCGGAATGAAATTAGTGAGCTCACTCCGAATGGATGCAATATGATGTTCAATTTTAGATTCACGTTCATCTAATGCGTGTTGAACATCGTTCGTAGAATAGTTTTGATGGTCAGGTTCCATCGTCATTATCGTTTCGTTAAATGAGTTACAAAAACGGGCAGTCCGTTGAAGAACATTGACCAGCTAGATGATACCAATTAGAAACGTATACGGTTATGGCTGAAGCTGGCACAGACAAATGAACTCCATTTTGGACATTGCTTATTGATCATCCCTCCTACTGTTACCGATAAAACAGCCAATCAGAAAACCGATCCCCAATACCGTGGTGATGGTTCCAACAGGGTGTTTGACGATAAAATCTTTGACGGGGGGAACGACATTGGACAGCTCATTACGGAGCTCCCCAATATGCCTCTCAATTTGAGCGACACCATCGTTAAATGCTTCACGAAGGTCAGTCTTTTTCGGGTCGTGATCCCGGCTAGTCTTGTCCATGAGTAGGTGTAGAATGATCAGAAACATCTTGATAGTCGGCAGATTGGTTCACTGCAAACCGATAAAATACCCAAGAAACCAACAGTAGAAATAGAGCAATCGTTACAAATCCAAGTATTATACTTTGAAATAAACTTCCAAGTCCTAATGCAGCAGCAATCAGAAAAAAGACGATGGAAAGGATCAATGCAAACAAGGCTACGATTGCAAGAACGATTGTTTTTCGCCGACTCCGTACGGAATCCAAGAACTGCAAAAGAGATAGTTGAATCTTGAGTTCAATCCATTCTTGCAAATTCTTGATGAGTTCTCTGGAATGCAACGAAATGCGATCAGACTTACGCAGTTCCGAATTTTCGCTCACCATGTACTGTTGAGTATCAAGAACCGCATGTTACCTTTATGGATATAAGATAGTTCCTAAATGATACAGGATTTCTTTCATTCAGATCGTGTTCAGTGGTTACAAGATTGAATGAATATTGGATGTTCTACCAGACATGGTGAAGACATGAATTGTAACCCTGCTATTGGAGAATTTCCTTCATCCTATCAACTACCGTTTCATCTAAATCACTTACATGAATTTTCCCCGACTCAATATAGCGAACAATTTTTGACAGATCATCATCACTGTCACGAATCATTTGGATTTCATCATCTTGTACATCACGATGTACAACGCGTAATTGTTTAATTTCTTTGGGAGATGGGTACTCAAACTCTAGCTCAAACCGTTGTGAACGTAAACATTCAAATTCTTCTTGAAGCTTTTTCATCTGATCGCCATAACCAATTACTCTCACCCATGCTTTACTTCTGGTGATTGATATGAGTAATTGATTTCGAACTCTTGCTAAGTTCAACCCGTTAGAATTTCCAGAATAACATTCGTGTGCATTGATGATGTAGACCATTCCAGCTTCATTTCCCTTTGCTCGGTGTACTCCTGTGAAGGTGATGGAGTCTACATTTTATAGAAAATATCCAGATGACTATCAACGCCAGCAATGTGATTATTTATGCCCATTGCCAAGAGTCGTGCCCGAGCGTGTCCAACATTATCACGGGTTGTACGAGGAGTCGGATTGATGACCATGATGTCTTCATATCGAAGTTCATCCGTTTCAAGATTTTCTCGTATTTCGTTAATCAGCCATTCTGTTTGTTCGTTCTGATCTCTAAAAGTGATAAATTGAACGAGATCTTCAACTGGCGAGTGATCTTCAAGAAATTTTGGACTTGATTCTGGAGTTCTATGTAAAGTTACTTGATGACCATCCAACAGCTTACCATTTTTCAGATGATATCCAACTTCTTTCCAGAGCTTGGGATTCTCAAACATCTGAACCAATTGGGAAATGCCTCCATGATTTACACTCCTGTATATCCCAAATCCAAGTGCATGTGCAGTGGTAAGAATGGGACCAGAGTTACGATAGCATTTTTCTAGGATAATATCATTGCGGGTTGATTGATCAAATGAAACGTTTGGATCCCCATTACTGTTTTTTCCAAAGATTATCTCTGGTGAAGGTAGTGACTCATCAGATAAGTTCTGTAAATTATCATATGCATAAATAAGCATCTTCTTATCATCAAGTAATCGATAACAGATGCGAAGAAATTCTGGCGGAAGGTCCTGGGCCTCATCAACCAAGATCACATCGTACAGTTGCTTGAATTCCCTACAACTTCGTAAAGCTTCACAACAGGCACCAGAAAACTCCTTTTCAGCCCCAAATTTTTTAGCTGAATGAAAGTCATAGTAGTCTACCCCATGGGTAATACAGAACTGGCTATAAATCCCGCGGTTGTCCTGATGTGGTGATCCCCATGCATGCAGTATTTCGATCTTACTCCAGTCTGGTTCTTCAAACTTCTGGGCTCTGGTATATCTCCTGATCAGTTGCCGGAAATGCTCCTTCAAAGAAGGAGTATAGAAAGTAACAGCAATTCTCCATTCAGGGTGTTGGACATGAAGGTAAGCGGCTTTGATGGCAAGTACAATCGTTTTCCCTGACCCAGCGAGACCCCGTATGCGCTGAACCCCTTCAACGGTTTCAATTGCGGCTCTATTTTGTTGTTGATCAAGCGTAGTAATAGACTCTTCCAGACGCATAAGTTTAGCTCCCCTTGATTCTGACTTATGAACATTTCTCTTTTGCGTATTCTCTCGTATAAACGAAACATTCTGAATGACTGACAATGCCTTTGAAAAAACATCCTCTCCTTGATCATTCCACTTTGGCAGTAGCTGTAACTGTTGTAGCAGTACATTTTTAGAGTTTGTAATGAAGTGTCCATTGTTCTTACAGTCGGCCATTCTCCTTGAAAGTAATGCAGGCCCGAATGATACCGTTTGAACTGGAATCAGTAAATCCCTACCCTTCATTAATTCACTCTTGGTTCTCAGTAGAGACTCTAGCTTGTTCGCTAAATCATCTTGACGTGAATCATAATCTTGTTCAGATTCGCTTTCAATTAGATCAATGATCACAATCCCTATCTCTTTGCAAATAAGAAGAGCATCCATGGTATAAGGGCCTTCAGTGGTTGGAATGGTCGGATGACCGATATACAAGAACCCGTTCAATGAAAGAGATGAAATGCATTGAACCAGTGTATCTGCAGCCACTGGTTTTTTACTTATCCCTCTGACAATCTCAATACTCATAGTTGATCATAAATGAAGAACAGTCCAGAGCGAAGGATTCGCTACAATGATATGATAAAATGGTTTGATTGGAAATTGGAATTTACATCAATAATACCAATTCCAAATTAGTTGACCAATACCAACTTTACTTGATTGATCTATTCATCCCGATCATACAGATATTGAACATGGGATCATATATTAGAACCCGCATAAAAAGTCAATGGTATCGACCCCGTCGGGCTTCCAGTCAAGCGGTGGCCTTTGAGTGCTACCGAATCGCTGAATGTCCCAGATCTCTGGTAACTTATTACGCACATACTTACGGGCAACCATGCATTGAACATCTGCTAAGAAATCGTTGACGATAGGAACGATCTCATCTAAATGATCATATTCCACCCAGCGAACATGCCCTGGAACTTGCGGCTCAGCCGCCCCCTTGCTGATCAAAAACTCTAATCCATCTCCATATGCATGTGACTGGTCTGTTGCAGATAGATACGCCTGTTGCAAGGCTAACTTACCCGATGTAGAAGGATGAGCTGGAAAATAACCCCGCATTTTGGCAAGATGGTCTAAAAAGCGATCGGGTTCAAGATCAGATGGTGCAAAAATCAATGCTACACTACGACACCCCATTCCCTCATGAAGTAATACATCAAGTGCTAGTTCAGATAGATGATCCTCCGTTTCTTGTCCATCAAGAATCGCAAGGGAATATCTGTTTTTTCGGAATAAGCATTTGCTTGGATCCAATCCATAGTCTAACGAAAGTGATTGAATCTGAGCAATCGTTGCATCACTACCTGTTGCAATAACCATCTCTGCATCCTCCCAGATCTCCTCAATACCTACAAAACGAGCATCAAACTTCCCCCCTACTTCACGAACGGTCTCACAAAAAGCCGGCAAGAAATATGAAGATTTACTCGATAAAACTCCAATATAAGTGTGCCCACAAAGAAGAACAGCCAGTAAATCCTGCAATCCTACCAGAGGAATATTCCCAGCATTGATCACTCCAACTTGTTGCTTTCGTATTGGCATGCGCCCTGCCAACCAATTCGTCAACGCAGATTCACTCATTTGACTCATCTGCTGATCTATGGCAAATGCAATCGCCTCCGCAGTAAATGAGTTGGGTGCATCTAAGGTTGACTGAACCGAATCGTTTCGATACGAATGAAGCGGAGGTTCACACCACAACTGAGCTGCATCCGATATCGCAGATGCAAGGGATTTCATGGTTGATCCAATAAGAAGTTGCACCCCCGAAGAGCAGTTCCAGATTGTCTTCCTAAAACTTCAAACCCATCGCCTCGTTTGACTCCAAGATCTTCGGTAAGAAGATTTGAGACCGTATAGAGATTCGCAAGATCAGTAACGGCCAGAAGCCCTTGTCGACCTTCTGGCAGAAGATGATTCGGATCTTCTGGGTCCACTACCTCCACACGCATCCATGGGGGTGGATAGTAGATAGGACCTCCCTGAGCATAGGCTTGACTCAACAATTCACACATGCCATACTCACTCCAAACTTGATGGACTGGAATCCCAAAACCTTCGGCCAATTGAACATGGAGCTCTCTACGTGTGATTTCGCGTCGATGGGTTTTCATTCCACCCGTCTCAACAATTCTTGCACTATCAGGCAAGAAGGTATCATCGTTGGCTGCTAAATCTAAAAGACCAAAGGCAGCACCAAAGAATACTAAAGGTGGGGCATCTAACGTAATGTTTGGTAACGCATTGCCGAGGAAGAATTGACTCTGATCACCTCCGTAATGGTGCATCAAGATTTTCATCATACTGACCAGTGATGATTCCTGTGCATAGTCTGGAAGATAGGCCCAAATCGTGAAGGGGCCTTGACCAAAGACGGACGCAAACAATGTAGTAACCGATGCCTCGTAGATGGATGCGTATCGCACATAGTGACGACTCCGATCCTTGCCCCCCGTGGAACTGCTTAAAAATACCTTCTCCGCATCCGTAGGTGGAAAGGTCACCACATCTGTGTGCTTGAATGCTTCAACGGGCAAATACTTATACCCGAAACGACGATACACTTGGCAATGCTCTCGCTGGTAAACTTCCACTACATCCTCAAACTCTTGAAACTCATGAGGTGAATGGATCTCAGTAAACCGAGTTGCGATGTCCGCAATAGTCACGGTAGCTTGATTCTGCAGCCGAAAGATTTGGTAGACGGTACGCTGACCGACTGTCCGCTGGAAAGCTGGCTCATCACATCTCGCAACCAGTGAGACTGAACGATTTGTGCATCCGCAGGGGAATCATCAATGCCTCCCGCATAAACGAGCTGTTTACGGGAATCAAAAACAAATACATGAGGGGTTCGCTCAGCACCCAATGCCCTGGCTAGTCTTCCCCCACGATCACGAACATAAGCGACACTATATCGCTTACCAGAATCTGCTTCCTTGGGAAAAACGGTTCCATCATTGCTGTTGACCAGAATCACAGGGACTCTCGCACGATCAAGTGACTCTATCCGGCTTTGATACTGACTAGTCCAGTTACAGTCGTTACTCCAGAAAACAAAAACACCACCTTGATTGCCCATGAGGGCATGGGCAGAAGTCCCTCCACCATTGATAGACTCCAACGGCATATCAGGCAAGTCTCCCCCAATGGCCATCTGTGCTATCACCGTTGAGGGGAACAAGCACAAGACCAGCAAAACTGAAAGATATAACCGACGAATAACCCTGTAATTCATTGGAATAAAATGATTATAAATTCACGGACTGGATCCTCTCTGAAATCATGCGATTCAACATCAGCAATGCGGCAATCACGATTCCCCACTGCAAGATACACGTCATCAAACTGAAGGGATCCGTCGGATGATACCATGTCTCAGGAGAATACACCGTAACGGAAAGCCATAACCACCACCCTAACAATACACATGACAGCAAAGGTATACCGTACTTTATGACCAAATCCCAAGAGCGACCACAACTCCAGTCTCCCTTCCTTGCATCAATCTCATGCTCCCTGAATGATCGGACACCCAAGCGGATCACAACGATCGCCATAAATGCTCCAGAGATGATTAATGCCAACCCCCATACAAAATCCTGATTCTGAAAAAATCCAAGATTCATTGCGGATGGAATTCCAAACACCAAAACTGCAATGGAAACCCCCATGATGGCATGGGAACGGCGGACACCAAAATCAATCACAGAGCGCACCACCATCTCAATCATAGAAATCAGAGAACTCAATGCTGCACACGAAAGTCCAAGGAAAAAGAGAATGGCCAGAAAAGGGCCCGCAGACATTTTGGCAAAGAGCTGAGGCATCCAAATAAAGGTGAGCCCCGTCGCCGCGGGTCCACTCGTACGCATGACATCAAGAACTTCTGAACGTGACATCTCCTGTCCAAGAATGGCAAATACAGTTCCAAAAACAATCATCGCTGCCATAATGGACACCATATTATTGCCTGCACCCGTAATCAAGGCATTCTGTACCACACCATGCTTACTTTGCATATAGGCAGCATACGTTAACACCAGTCCCCATCCTGCACCCGTATCCCAAGCGTTTTGTGTGAGAGCCTCCAACCAAATTTTGGGATTGAATAGGGTGGGCCAATCGGGAGTAAACAGAAAAGCCAGTCCTTCCATCGCCCCCTCTAAAAAGAGGGTTCGTACCAGTGAAATCACAACAATCACCAGTAAGGCCGGGACTAAAATGCGGTTCACCCGCTCAATCCGTCCTACCCCTTTCCAGACTGCCCATGCTCCCAACCCGATTGCAACAGCATGAAAGAGCACTGGAAAGTAACTGCTCTGAAACCCATCCCATGCACCCTGTGCAGCATCCATGGTCAGGTCAGGCCCGACAAAAACCATGCGACCAAGATAGAAGAAGCACCACCCTGCAACAACGGTATAATAAAATAAAATGGCGGCACCTACAAAAATGCAGAAGGCACCCATCCACGAAAAACGACTGCCAGCCAGTTTGGTGAAGGTTCCAATCACCCCCAGCCTTCCCTTTCGCCCCAGAGCATACTCAGCAATAATGAGAGGCACACTCCACAAAAAGAGAAAAACTACCCAAGCAATCAAAAATGCCCCAGCACCATCATCTCCACTATTGTTGGCTGCGATACGAGGGAACCGCCAGATATTTCCAGTTCCCACTGCCATTCCAAGAACGGTCAGGAGCATTCCCCACCGTGATGTGAAGCGTTGCCTATCACTGTCCATGACGAACCACTATATCAAAGTTCTCGGAAGATCAATCACATCCATTACCCGATTGACAGGGCTATGGAGCTGTCTGGACCGATGGTCAGTGCATTTCATACCTACTGATGAAGACCGTTGATACCTATATAGACGCACCATAACAGCATAATGACACTATAATTGGTGAATGGGATCCATTTTACTTGTGTAATGTGAGCGTTGAGAGCGTAGAGTCTAACTCTCCGGGTTCACGCGGTTTGTGAAGAGGATAGGTCTGGTAATTCACGTAATCAAGTACCTGCAGGTCGTAATACTCACTCAGGGGACTACCGCTTTGTCCACCTGCATATATCCCTGTCCCTACGGGTGGCTGTTGACTAAAATCAACACCAACTCTCCAACTCGCACTGGAGGTGACCGTCATGCCACTTGCCGGCCCTAACGTCTGATTAAAGCCGGGGTAACTATAGGGTCCTCTCCACAGAATATCCAAGGCATTAGTTTGTGTTAAATGTCGAAAAAGCACCTTATGATGTCGTCCCCATGTCCAGTCATCTCCATACTGATTCTGAAGGACCTGCGCAGTTTCATCCAGTGCGAGTGCCATGATCATGTGGGCATCTTCCACTTCAGGAGTGTCGTATTGATCAAACCATTTTGATCCCTGCTCTAGAAATATCGATAACTCAACCTCATTGGGGAGGGGAATGCCATTGAAGAGTGGTTCGTCCCATGTAAGGCGTTTCAATGCTCTCAGATACTCATAAAGAGCAAGCGTCCCCTTGGACTCAACGGTTGCATAACCATCCCAATTGGTCAATACCTGTTTGACGTGTTCTCCCCCTGGGGTATGCGGAGTAACGGACTGCAGATAGGGTACAAACGCATCGTACTGTCCAACATACACATCACTCTGATAACGCATTATATCGTCAAAACTATGCTGCTCTTTCTCGGAAAGGAGTTCATTGATTCTCAGTGATCTGTAGGCGGGCTCCCAGTGCTGGTTGAGATAATACGGATAAGGGGTAGAGAATGCAGGCTGGTTCGTGGAAGCCAAATATCCTTGATCTGGATTAATGGAATGAGGTAAATGCTCAAACGGAATGGTTCCTATCCATGCACTGCTACTGGTCGTACCATCCAGCAGTCCTATCCCCTCTCCAGAGGCACGTATGGGAACTGTACCGGCTACCCTGATTCCTAAGTTTCCGTAGACATCTCCAAAGAGAATATTCTGTGAGGGGGCATGCCAGTTCATCAGTGCACTATCAAGCTCGGCAGCACTATGGGCATGATTCATATTCCACAGTGCAGACATCATGTAATTCTTCTGATGTGCAACCCATTGAATAGCGACTGCGTGTGCAGAATCCTGAACAACAGGGCCCATGTGACTTATCCTCAGGGTATCCACAAACGCATCCTGTCCCTTGACTCCAATCGTATCGGGCAACCATTGCAGTGGAAGCCATTGCCCATCATACTGATAGCTGTGCTGATCCTCGCTGAGCTGCAGGTGATAAAAATCAATCACGTCAATATGTGAATTCGTAAACGCCCAGCCAACATAATCATTATAGGCTTCAATGGGGATGGGCGTACCCGGTGCAAGGACTCCATAGGTATTCATCTTGGGAGTCACCATGTGTACCTCATACCAAATCGATGGTAAAGTGAGTCCAAGATGCATGTCACCAGCTATGATGACTGACCCTGTCGTTGATTTGCTTCCAGAAACGCCCCAGTTGTTGGATCCTTTTGATGGCCAGTACCCTTCAATTCCATGATCGCGTAGCGTTTCATGCATATGCGTGAGCATCTTCATTGCACCCGAGGAGGCCACTAAAACATGGGCAGAATCCGAATGCACCATCGGATCGATTGGCTTGGGATCAGGAATGATAGGAACAAAGCGTGAGGCTTCTCTTGGGTAGAGCTGTAAGTAATCCTCTGCACCTAAGCGATCATAGGCAAGGCTGTAAGCAGGATCATCGGTCCCCCATCCAAGATCATAGTTAAAATACTGAACCATCAGTACAGTATGAATGGGCTCACGAGGTTCAGGAGCATAATCAAACAACTTGAATTCAATCGGCCACTCTGCATACGAGAGATCGTGAATGTACGCATTGGCCCCATCAGCAAACCAGCTCATGATATCATAGTCCAGACTCTCTTCCTCAGCAAGTGCTTCAATAATCTGATAGGATGCCCATCGCATTCCAGTTGACCGTAGAAATTGATCCGACGCAATGGATGTTGGTCCAAAAATTTCTGAGAGTCTTCCAGCAGCAACACGGCTAATGAAGTCCATCTGAAAGAGACGATCCTGAGCAGATACATATCCTAATGCAATGACCGCATCGCGGTCGCTGGAAGCAAAAATATGAGGCACTCCCCGCTCATCTCGTTCAATCGTCACTGAATCGTCCAAAACATCTAGATTGGAAGCGTCTGAGACTGTATGCTCTGCAATACGTGCATTATGATACAACCCTCGCAGAGGATCAATGAGATTTCCTATGGGGGCAATTCCACCCGGCCCCATATGCAATACCCACAAAAGGAGAGGAGCCCAAATGAATTGAAAGATAAACTTAAACATGAATGATCAGATATTAACGGCGAGTAATGGGTGGAAGCACATGTCTGATTAACTCATCCGCCACCGAAGCATAATCCCTCGCTCCGCGTGAAAGAATCTGGGTTTCATAGACGGTGCGTCCATCTTTGCAGGCAACTGCCAAGGAAGAACACGTACGGATGACACTATCCATGACAAGGTGTCCATACTTTTTGCGCATGTACTTGCTATACTGGCGATGAACTTTTTTTCGACCATGTACATTGGTCAGAAGAAACATAGCAATCTTAAGTCCAGGGTTCCATTTTTCACGAATCTCTTTAGCCGTATCCCATGTTTGTGATGCACCATGTACGGACTGGAGTTCTGGCGTAACAGGAATCATCAAGATATCTGTGGCAACCAACGCATTTAACACATACACAGTAATGGCAGCGGCGGTGTCCAGAATCACTGCATCATATCCAATTAGACCCTGAATCGATTCTTTCAGCAAAAACATGTCCGTCACATGGGTCAGTTTTTGAGATTTTTGAATCAGTCCATCCGTACATGGCAATAAGTCAAACGATGGCAAATGAAGGATTTCAAGATCAGAAAGATGGGAGTCTGGTTCAAACAAATTCAGAGATGAGTGTACAATGGTGGACATATCAACATCCATCATGCAGGTCAGATAGGCCTGGGGATCCAAATCAATTACCAGGGTTTTGTATCCTACCAGATTCAGGGCGGCAGCAAGATGCATAGATGTGGTCGTTTTTCCCGTACCACCTTTGTGATTACAAACTGTAATGACTCGCATGTGACTTTCCAGTGATGGACTGTTGAAAAATTTGTGTTTCAAATTTCTTGTTCATGAAGATCAATACCCTTTTTATTCTCGCATCTCAGTCTCCGCGAAGGCGCAAACTCCTTGAGCAGGTAGGCATGCCTTTTATGGCCATCCCCGCAAACATTGACGAGACACCCGATGATCATTCTACACCCCAAAAGTTGGCTGAGTATCTGGCTCTTCAAAAAGCTACAACCATTGCAACCCAAAAGCCTGATGCACTGGTTCTTGGTGCTGACACTCTTGTCGTCTGTAAGGGAGAGATTTTCAATAAGCCAAAAGACGAAGATGAGGCAGAGAGGATGCTTCAGCAGTTGAGTGGTACAACCCACACCGTCTACACTGGAATCGCATTGATACATCACTGTTCACATAGATCCGTTACAGCAGTTGAAGCAACGGAGGTGACGTTCGGGAAACTGAGTCATGACGAAATATCAAGATATATAAAAACCCGGCTACCTATGGATAAGGCAGGTGCCTATGGAATTCAAGATGACAGTGGGGCTTTATTTGTTGAACGCATCAACGGAGATTATTATACCGTTGTGGGGTTGCCGCTTCACAGATTGTATGTACTGTTGAAGCAGAATTATGACGATCTTGTCAACTTTGAGTGACACTTCTGTACACAACTTCTGCATAGTCAGCAGTTCCCCTGATCGGTGGATTACACTTTCTAACAACCACTTCAGCGTAATCAATCTTGTCAGATAATTCACAAACCTGTTCGGCTATAAGATACGCCATCCGTTCAATCAAATCAAATTGATGGTCCTGAACGATCGTATTGACAATAGCATAAATGTCTTCATAGCACACCGTGAGATGAAGATCATCTGTGCGAGCTGCTGCTTCAAAATCAAACTTGACCTCAACATCCACTTCATAACGCCCACCGACATGCTGTTCTTGGGGAGTACACCCATGATGGGCGAAAAAGGTGGCATTGACAAGCCGAATCAGGTGCATTCTTGCCCCATCAGCATGATTGAACTCGTCATTGATGATTTTGAAAGATTCATTTCACAAAGCATCTGGCATTCTTGCTAAAACCATAGTGTGAGCAGTGAGAGATCACTCTGTTTGGCGTTGCAGTGAAGGCCACTCAGTAACACCGCCAAACTGTGCTGCACGCTGTTCAATGGTGAATGGGGATAGATCCATGAGTTGATCATGTCCTATGGCTTCTACACAGAACGAGGCCACCGTCCCCCCATACACGACCGATCTCTTGAGTGCATCCAATCCTATGTGGGTTTCATTACACAGGCTACCAGCCATAGCACCAAGAAAGGCATCTCCAGCACCCGTTGGATCTTGAACATCTTTCAAAGGGAATCCGGGGACAATAAAGATGTGATCTTCTACAAACAACATTGCACCATGCTCCCCCTTCTTGATCACCAGGGATTTTGGCCCCATCCTTAAGACCTGATGAGCAGCTGCAAACAGATTTGTTTGATCGGTCATCTGGATGGCTTCTTCATCATTAATGACGAGGCAATCCACTTCTCGAAGTACGCGTCTCAAATCCGCAGGCGTTTCGCGAATCCAATAATTCATCGTGTCACATGCTACAAATGATGCATCACTCACCTGACTTAAAGTATCACTTTGAATATGAGGTGCTAAATTACCCAAACAAAGGACTTTACACTGAGAAAAATGCTCTGGTACGATGGGTTGAAAGTGTTCCAGTGCATTCAGATGCGTAAAGGTGGTCTCTCTGGTATTTAGATTATCTCTGTATTGACAGCCCCATGCAAACGAGTCCTGGTCTTTGACATGCTGTACACCGCTGAGATCTACATTGATGGATTTTAGGATCTGGCGATACTCATCAGGAAAGTCTCTGCCTATAACTGCAACTAGTCCAATTGATGCTACCAATGGGCGGGCACCAAGTGCGATATACGTTGCACTGCCTCCCAAAATTCGCTCGGCTTTGTCTGTAGGGGTTTCAATGGTATCCAATGCAAGGGTTCCTGCAATGAGAATGCTCATACGATGAAAAATTAAAAATGAGATGATGTGCAAAGTGCAACACTAGATTCTTCCCAGAACCCGAATGCATAAAACGTATATTTGATTGATGAACAGCATTGAACATTTTTCTTGCATTGTTGATCAATCCGATAGAATTCCGTCATTGAACAGAATGATTTCCCAATCAATGCATCTTGACCGAATCTTCTTAAGTGTGTGATTACAAAGAGACTGAGGCATCTGCAAATCTCCATGTTTTCGTCGAAATCAGGTCCTGATTTCTCTTCATTGATGTTCTGGAGTTGCTCTTGAGGGTAGGCAAAAGGTTCATGGATATAATTGATGCTGTATGATTGGCGGTATCTTGACAAACTTTGTATACCCCCCCATCACTTCGTTATGGATGGAACAAACAATCATCAATGGCACATCATCTTTGATCTGGTGCTTGGTGAGTCGTGATGGATAGGATCTGCAGTGATTTGATTACCTTTGATCGTCATGGACATCCTTCACCAGAATGAACCATCGTTTCAATGGATCGTTAACCTCTTGCCAGCTTAAATATCTTTGCTCAATACTGGTTTGTGTTTTTCATCAACCCCATTTTAATTGACTTGACAGGTGGAAAGTAAAAGAGTTTTTAAGGATTTTGTTGCAACTGTTCGTAAGATTCTAAAAAAGGATCTTCGCGTTTCTCTTCCAGGAATTGGCACACTGACTGTCGTTTCAGTGCCGAGCAGGTCTGAGTCATTGGGGCCCGACAAGTTTAGCATTCATCCCCCCAATAGAAATATACTTCTGGAAAGTGATGTCTCTGAGAGTGTGGATGAGTCTTTCGTCGCTGAATTTGCTTCAGATCTTGGAGTCTCACCTGAGCAATCAGAGGCAGTCATTTCTGTTTTGACCAAAGAGTTGATTGGTCAGATGCCCGTAGCCATTGATGGACTGGGAACATTCTCCAAGTCACATGATGGGTTTTCCTTTTCTGCCGACACGGATCTGATCAAATTCATTTTTGGACATTCATTGGAGATCACTCCAGTAGAAATTAAAGATCCACCACCCGCTTCATCACCTTCAAAAAGACCGTCTCCTGCCAGAAAACGAACCGCATGGCCCCTGATTGCCATTCCCACTGTACTCGTTCTCATCATTGCAAGTTATTTTCTCATTCCAAGAATCACTGAGTTTACTAATCAGGCGATTGAGAATGCTGGACCGTCAGATATAGACACGACGGAGGCTCCCCCTACCGAAACCGAAGAATTTTTCTCCAATCTGGGCCAATTTTTTGATACAGAGGCAGAGCCATCTCAGGATGAAGCATCATCCGAGATCTCCCCTTCCAGTGAGGCTGTGGCCTCCCAGGATGAGGAACCTTCAGAAACCGATCCTGTTGTGGAGGATCCACCAGAGACTCCATCATCAGATACCAATCCACCTGCTACTGAAACTCCTGCTAATGTACCTGCCCCGAGTCGAGAATTACCGACGCTCGATCGTCAATTAGGTGGCTACACCCTAGTGATTGCATCATTCAATGTGTCTTCTCGGGCCCTCACTGTCGTTGAACAATACCGTGCGATCTACCCTGCCATCCCAGTAGATACACTGATTGGCACCAATAATCGCTTTCGAGTCACGATTGGTCAAGTTTCTACGATTCCGGAAGCGGTTTTTCTCAAAGAAAATCTTAGTGAGATCCCCTCCGATTCCTGGGTGATGAATATTCTCGATTTCTGATTGGTCTTTATGTCAGCAGCATTGAGTTACTTTGACCAGACACTACAACGGTTGCAACAGCTGAAAGAAACGCAATCGGAGGAAATTGACCGGGCGGCTGAATTATGTGCTCACCGGATTGCTAAAGGGGGGCTGATCTTCTGTTTTGGTGCAGGGCACTCTCGGATGATGTGTGAAGAAATGACACCTCGTCAAGGAGGATTTGTTGGTTTTTATGCCCTCGTAGAATTAGCTCTTTCCAACCATTCTGCGATCATTGGACCAAATGGTCTGCGTGGACCACTCCATTTAGAAAAAGTACATGGGTATGCCGAAGAAATTTTAAAGAGTTTTCGTTTTGGTCCGCATGACGCATTTATCATCATTTCCACCAGTGGAATTCGTCCTCTGATTGTAGAAATGGCTTTAGGAGTTAAAGAACGCCATATGCCCGTGATTAGTGTGGTTTCCAGAGCACATAGTGATGCTACAGATGCTCCACATCCATCAGGTAAAAAACTCGTTGATATCGCGGACATCGTTCTTGACAACCAGTGTCCCCCTGGTGACTGTATCCTTGAACTTGAAGGACTTCAGTGGCGCACTGGACCGATATCGACGGTCACTGGTGGAATGTTGATGAATATGTTAAGGGTTTCGGTGGCAGAAAAACTTTTGGCACTTGGTCATCCACCCGTTCTTTTGCCCAGTCACCAATTCATCGGTAACACTTCAGCTGAGCATCAATTAGACCTGTTCTATGACTCGTACAGAAAAAGCTTGGCTCACCTGTTCACCGATGAATGACTATGTGATTGGAATAGATGTCGGTGGAACCCGCATCAAAATGGGTGCTGTGCTTGATGACGGCACTCTGATTGAAACGCACCTATGTCCATCTGGCTATCATCAAACCGCGGAACAACTTGAAGCCACCCTCCTCAAGGAAATTTCATCCATCCAATCGCGGATTGGCCCCGCTCCTGCATCCATTGGAATCGCCTTCCCAGGTGCGGTAGATCCCGCCAAAGGGGTAGTCCTGTTGCCAGGAAAACTTCGCATAGAGGGCTACCCAATGGTCAGCAATCTGGCTGATGCACTTGACCTACCCGTCATTGCTGATAATGATGGACGATTATCCATTCTTGGTGAAACGAAATATGGCAAAGCCAGAGACTATGACTGGGCGGTTTCGATTACCCTTGGAACTGGCGTTGGCTCAGGTGTACTTTTGAACGGTCAGATCTTACGTGACCCACATCTTCAGTTTGGCACACAAGCGAGCCATATTATTCAACAGTCTAATAGCGATCGTTTGTGTATTACCCGTGCACGAGGAACGGCCAACATCCTGTGCTCTGCTTCCGCTCTGGCGGTCCTTGCTCGCGATGGATTAGCCAGAGGTCTCCCCTCTCAATTGAATGATCTCTACTTTCAGGATCCAAGCCGTATCGATTATGAAACGGTTCTTGATGGTGCAAAATGTGGTGATGCACTGTGTTTGGATGTGCTGTCGACATGGACAAAAGAGTTAGGGTGGTTTCTGGTTAGCGTAGTGCATATGTATTCCCCGCAAATCATCATTATCGGTGGTGGTGCTTCTACTGGAGCATCTTACTACTTAGAGCAGGTACGTGCACATGTCCATCAACATACATTTCGGTATCCCCCTGAAGAGGAGGTATTGATCGAAGTTTCCGACATGCCTGATTATGGTGTGGTGAAAGGTGCGGCTGCACTTGCATGGGATGTGTAGCTATGTTGTCTTGGTTGGATTGTCTAACATATGAATGGTGATCTTCCCCAAATCAGGCTTGCCTGAATCTCTTCTTTTCTACCCAACATAGATAACCTCTTCTGTCCCACAGGAGCCCTACTATCATGCACCATTATTCGTTTCTTTCCTGAGTGCAGTCATCCACGCCATGATTGATCGGATTGACCTCTATAAATATCACCTTCCCCTGATCCATCCTGTGAGTTGGGCTAGTACCCAGCACACTCACCGAACTGGACTCTTAATCTGTCTATCAAGTTCAAACCACGAAGGCTGGGGTGAAATCAGTCCATTACCTGGGTTCAGTCAAGAGTCTCTGTCTCAAGCCATCAAGCAATCCCTCCATTATTCCAAGCTGCTCATCAGCTGTCCAGACCTCTCCCCTCTCATTGAAGATCAACACATTCACCCATCTGTCCTTTTTGGATTTGAACTGGCTCATCACAACCTAAACAAAGCACTACACCGACAACCAGCCCCCTCTCCCTGTCCTATCACATCATGCAAATTGGTGACTCATGAACTACGTAATCCATCTGTTAAGTTCACCATGAGCGGATACAAAGCGATCAAACTGAAAGTTGGACTGCAAACCTTAGAGCAGGATATAGAATTTGTTCATCATATCTGCAATAAAAATCCCGGCATTAAGATTCGTATTGATGCAAATCGAGGTTGGAATGTGAACGATGCCAAGGAGTTTGTTGATCAAACTCAGGGCTTAATGTTGGATTACATTGAAGAACCTCTCAAAGATAAAACACAACTCTTTCAATTCGGCAAATTCAGTGCAGTACCCCTCGCATTGGATGAAACTCTCCGTGAATCTGACGCAGAAAGATACAGGCCTCTAGCCGATGTATTGGTGATCAAGCCAACTCTCTTTGGAGGGCGAACGAAAACTCTTGAACTGATTGACTTGGCTCATACACATCTGAAACGATGCGTCATCAGCTCTTCTTATGAATCTGGGATCGGACTACTTGGACTCATTGAGTTGGCACAACACTGTCCTGATGAAGTCCATGGACTTGATACCTATCAAATCTTTCAGAAAGACGTATTTACGGATCTCCTACCATTGATGCATTCACGAATGCATAACGTCATGAACTCTGTAATCAAATCAGATTTGAATGTTTCTTCTCTGGAAGAGGTATTCTCTACAGGTTGATCAGCGATGACAGTCAGACTAACACTTATCGCATCGCTTCAACCGCATAATAACGATCCGTAAAACGTCGCAGAAGCGGACGGATCCCGTTGCATGTCCCATAACTTGTCCATTTTTCGGTCCTTACAATCTTCCACCCAGAGTGCTCTAACAACCAGTCAAACTGCCAATCTTCAAACTCATGATAATGACGATCCCATAGATCCTTTGGATTATGATATGCTTTAGAAAACCAGAGATTAAGGGGCACTGTGGCAATGAGTCGGGGTGCCTGAATGGCACGTAATACATTTGCAGGGGATACCAGATGCTCCAGAATTTCGAATGCCGTTACAAGATCAGCATGCTGTCCCAGTGGTTCTGGGCATTCAAGATCCCCTTCGGTGTTGGAAACTTCATATCCATGTAGCTGCATTCTTTTTCCAAGTTCATTGGGGGTGCCTAAATCCAGAATACGAGATGGCGGCGGGGAAGTCTGATCAAGAAATTTGAGCGTATGTTCAAATCTTCGCTCCAATGTTTTCGTCATGAGGATTTCCACTATAATTAGCGAGGTCTAGGATAGAATCCAGCCAGTTGAGAAGAGTACACTATGGCTCAGTAGCAGGAATGCCGTTTTCCCCAAGATCGGATTGAGGCGAAAAGGATCGGATTGTTGGCTAAGCGTCAAAAACAGCGGGATGGCTGGAATGAGAACCAGTGCGGCGAGTGCAGACCAGATATGATCATTGGACTGAACGATCAGAAAGAGTGGTAATACCGATGCCATCACGATACAGAAAGCCCAAAGTCCAACACCAAATCTCCTTCCAAAACGCACTACGAGTGTCATTTTTTGAGATACCCGATCCTCCTCAATATCTCGGATATTATTCACAACAAGGATGGCTGTCGCCAGTAATCCCGTGGTAAAACCAGCCATGAGAACATGGATGGAAAGTTCTAGTGTTTGAACATAGTAGGTACCGCCAACAGCAACGGGTCCGAAAAAAATCAATACAAACACATCCCCAAGCCCCTTGTATCCAAATGGCCATGGACCTGCTGTATAAAAAATTCCCGCCAAGATGGAAATCATGCCAATCAGTAGAATGATCCAGCCTCCCCGATAAACGAGAACCATTCCAAGGCAGACCGCGAGTCCAAAAACAATCAACGTAGCTATCTTCATCGTTTGAGACTGAATCAGCCCCGACTGAGTCACGCGGGTCGGACCTTTGCGTTCATCGGTATCAGCACCTTTGGCAAAGTCAGAAAAATCATTGCAGAAATTGGTACCAATGGTAATTAAAGTAGCACAAAGTGTAGCAATCACCATTGATAGAAAATGGAAGCCATCATCATCCCAAGCCATTGCAGAACCTACAATGATTGGAGCGAAAGCAACGGGGAGTGTTTTCGGGCGAGCGGCCATGACCCAGACATGGGCTCGGTGTTCACTCATGGCTTATATCCGTCCTTGTCAAAGTTGGGGGGACGCTTACTTAGGTATGCATTCTTTCCCTCCTGACCTTCCTCTGTCATATAAAAGAGCATGGTAGCATGCCCTGCCAATTCTTGTAGCCCCGCTTGCCCGTCACAGTCTGCATTAAATCCTGCTTTAAGCATTCGGATGGCAATATTTGAATTCATTAAAATCTCTCTGCACCATTGTACAGTCGTACGTTCTAAGTCCTCCAATGGAACTACAGTATTAACCAATCCCATTTGCAGGGCCTCCTCAGCATTGTAGGGTCGACATAAAAACCAGATCTCTCTCGCCTTTTTCTGACCTACATGGCGAGCAAGATAACTCGCACCATAACCACCATCAAAGGAACCCACCTTGGGACCCGTCTGCATGAATCTAGCATTATCTGCTGCAATCGTTAAATCACAGATCACATGCAATACATGACCTCCACCGACGGCCCACCCTGCAACCATTGCAATGACCGGCTTGGGGCAGGTTCTGATCTGCCTCTGAAAATCAAGTACATTCAGACGCTGCGTACCAGAACCCTCTTCGGTATAGCCGTAATCCCCTCGAATGCGCTGATCACCGCCCGAGCAAAATGCATCCGATCCAGCTCCCGTCAGAATGATCACACCAATGGATGGATCATCACGTGCTTTGTCAAAGGCATGTTGCATTTCGGTGACGGTCAATGGACGAAAGGCATTGCGTACCTCTGGACGATTGATCGTCACTTTTGCGATACCTGCAGTATCGGTTTCTGGGATACCTGTCTCATAAATGATATCTGTATAATCACCATTTCTGTCCCATTCAATGGGACCTGAAACCGTCGGACGATGTGTAAAATGATGTTTCCTCTTGCTCATCAATGTGTGTATAAAAATGAATTGTAGGAGCTGGCACTTCAAGCACTGTTCAAGTCATCATGATCTTTATTCCCCAATGACTTATACTTAAGTTTTTGTGGAATTAAATCTAAACAGAAAAACTGGATGTGATGAACCTTGTACCCTTAACTCTCAGAAAAGAATCACTTGGAGTGTTGGTTATGGTTATTGAGGTTAGTGTAGACAATCATTACTACAGCGTTCCTATTTTTATAGAAATGTAGGTATTATCAAACATGGACTACTTAGCGATGGTGGTCTGCAGTCTCATGAAATGTACGATCGGGCAAGATCAAGGTTGATTCTTGCACGCACTTTAGAGGATTCATACCGATCTCGCATACATTGTCCAAACATCCCAGAGAATATTAGCAACTGGTCTGGGTAATTCATCAATCTTTGACTCCATTTGCAATTTCAGTTATGAATCTGGAACCATATTTACTGACCAATTGACTTACCGTATTTGAATGGAATTGATTAATTTTGGTTCACCAAGATTGTTTTTCCATACACGATACACTCATAAAATCTTGATGCTTCATTCGGTAAAATTAGGATCATTCTGGTCTATTGATCAAATGGAATCGACGTGAAGATCCAGCGTGGTGATGTTGATATTTCTTTTTGATCAAGGATCTTCTATGCTCAGGTACTAGGGCAGAGGTGATGCAGAGATTAGGATTAGATAACGCTAAGGTTAGACATGCCATTGAATCACTGCGTTGGCTCTGGTGCAGTGAACCATCTGTACATGGAACTCACAGAGGGCCCCTGAAGCACTTGAAGAGGGCTTTCAGGATAATCGTTAACATATCTCGGACCATAAACATATTTAGGCATTGTACCACCAATGATTCAGACCCTAATGAAAACCTCACAGTCAACTATAAAAAAGCATCACAGTTTCTGCATGGCAGTATTTCTGAGCTACGCGAGGGTTCAGCAAGGGTCTCTCGTATAATTTATAGGCAAATCGGATCCGTGCAAGGTGATTTCGATGGTGACTTGGACAACTGATCAACTTGGTGCAAATACATGATGAAGCCTACCAGTCTACATCGGTTTCGCTTACATTGTATTACTTTCGGTAACCGTTCCACCGTGACCAAGCCCTTTGATAAGCAAGTCGCGTGTTCTCACTAATACTTGATTGAATCAAACTCTCTTTGGTTTTGGAGAGTGTGGCAACTTCACCCTGCATGGGAGAATACTTTGTGAGATCTAATTTCACAGGAAAGTTTCAGTGTAGGCGATAGTTATCTTTCCATATCAAACCTGACCCCATCTCCACCTGATTTGCCACGGCTTTTGTTGGGGTGTGGTGATGGCGGGGGTTTCCAAAGTCGTTCTTTATGGAGTAGCAGCTCTGACTTCAGCCAGTCATGCATGGATGGTATAGGAATTGAGTATCCTTGACCATCTTCTGCAATGATGCCCTTTTCTATGAACTTGCGGAATATACCTTCTACTTTCTCTGCACTATGATCCTTTTTGAGTTCCGATACAATCGCCTTCTTCTCAAACCTCATTCCAACCGGAAGATCAAAAATAGCCTCAGCTAAACGTATGACATCGCCTCCCTCAATGTCGCGGACACGTTGCTCATAGTAGCTTGCGCGTCCTTTTCTGCCCAACTCCAACACTTTACTTAAACCTGTGGGGGTGAGATGCCCATGATTTGCTTGGAGGTACCTTAAGGCTGGTTCCACATATGCAGCAATATGCTGGGGCCAGCCATGCGACTCCTGTTCAATTGCGTCAATCCAGACAGTGGCATCTCCCTTGGCTCTGCCATCCTTTGTGAGCCAAGATTGAATGATTGCACGGGTAGATGTGGAATTCAGTGAACCAAGTTTCACATCACATTGTAATCCGATCCTTGATAGGCCTAAGGATTCAAATGCTCCCAGTGTTGTTTCCAGTCCTGCGATGAGTAGAACAACTGGTCTTCCCATCTCTCCGTTATGGATGCGCTTAAGAAGATTGGTCGCGATGCTTTTATCTTTACCTTCTGGTTTGTTTCCCTCAGCTATAGTTTGTGCTTCATCAAGAATGAGCAATAGCGGAACATTCCATTGTTCAATGACGCTTATGGGGTTTGGGAGAACAGGGACGGATGTTACATCACCTTTAACGTAACCCGCGAGGCTCACTCCCCCTGTCACCTCGGAGATATTGAATTCACCACCTCTGCCGAGAGCATGCATTAACCAATTCGTATCCCATAACGCATCTGGATCAATATGCACGACTTGCCATGGTTTAGGAGCATCGCTTCCCATCTTGTAAAGCAAGGCGGTCTTTCCAGCACCCGGTGCACCCTGAATGATGAATGTGGTTCCCATGTGTGTCCGCATCGCACGTTCCAAAAGAATGCTGAATTCATCTAAGATATAGGCTCGTCCATGAAAATGGGGAGTAGGACCTCGGTCGAATGCGGGTGGTCCATGGGGGGGATGTTTCTTTTTACCCATGAAAGTGACCATGTTCTTCTTCGTATTTTGATATAAACATACAAGACCTTTCTAAGTTCCAATAATGATAATTCATGACCAGTAAGATGAGACCAGTAAGATGAATTGTTGTATATTTTACCTGATCTAAACATTGGGAATCATAATATCCAGTTTGAACATGTAGTAGTTTCAAATTATACAAGTGATTTGTGCTTTTTGTGACATTAGAGTTCTACTTACGTTTGAAAGAAACTTGGTTGTTCTGGCAATTATTTTTGTAAGAATCTTATTTCATGATCAGGGGACTAGAGCGGTTCATCCTACAAACAAAATGCTCACAATTGTTTATTCAAATGTTCCAGAATGATCTATATCCATGAAATTAATCAGGGTAGCAATTGAACGATATAAGTGTTTTAAGAGCAATACGATTCTTGAAATTGCTCCGTTGACCATTATTGTGGGTCGCAATAACTCTGGTAAATCAGCATTACTCCAACTCATACACTTATTGTGTGGTAACATGGGAGCGTCCAACGGAGATCAACGAAATTTTCTGAATCTAAATGTTGATGGAATTCGGCATGCTCGGACTTTCAGGGACTTAATAAATGGACGAGCATTGCATGGAAATCTAAATATGACTCTTGTGTTTGCCGATCGTAATAATATAGAGATCAAACTCTCACTTACTATACAGAACATTTCAATTTCATCACTGGCATCAGAGTTTCAAGAGCGGATTATCAATTGGAAACTTGATTATGATGGTCAAATGTTTAAGGCTTCCATAGAAAATCTTGAATTGAATTCCTCATACATTGTATCTGGATTTGGTATTTGTGAGAATACGTTCCCGATCCATTGGCAAGGGATATTACCCAGAACTTCTACCCAACTTCCCGAATGGGTCAATGAACAAGTTGATGCCATGAAAAAGTGGAGCCAAGATATTCGCTATCTTAGATATCCTCGCAACTTTCAGTCATCTGCTCTTTCTATCAACGAATCACATACACATTATCATCATCCAACAGGTATCCATGCACCATTTATATTGGCCAAATCAGACGAGATCAGAAATTCTGTCCAAAAATGGTATCGCACAGCTTTTAATCTCAATCTTTATGTTAAAATGTCTGGCGAATATTTTGACCTCATGGTTGGATCAAAAAATCAAAAAAACAATGTACTTCTTGAGTTTTCTGGTGAGGGGCTCTCTCAGGTTCTTCCAGTTGCTGTGACAGCGTTGACATCTGCGTCTATTCAATCTGGCATTGACATTTTTGAACATCCAGAATCCGATCTTCATCCAGCTGCCCATGCTCATGTTGCTGAACTATTACTGAATACTGTTTCACCTAGTAAACGGCCAATGATTCTTGAAACACATTCAGAGATAATACTACTACGTTTAAGACGTTGGATTGCTGAGAGAAGATTGCTTCCTGAAAATGTGCTGATTTATTGGGTTGACAGTGACTCTGAAGGAGCATCAAGTCTCACAAAGATTACAATTAATGAGCGGGGAGCAGTCAGTACATGGCCTCACGGTGTATTTACTGAGGATTACGAAGAAGTCATGGCTATTCGACGTGCTGTACGGGATCTTCATGAAATGATGTAAGGTATGCGTATAATTATTGAACCATCTATTGCGGACGATTCAAATGCCCACCACTGGTTAGATCGTATTCTTCATCGGGTATCGGATGGCTGGCATATTTGGGATATCAATGGTCATGTTGATTTTCAGCCTATGAAAATACAACCTGGATTCGGGAGAGGGGAACCAAAGGTGTAGAAATTCTTGAAGTCTTCACAAAATCATCAGAACGAGATTTATGGGATACAGGGCATCATAAGAAGCAGATTATTTTAACATCTTCCCCGCAAAATGAAAATGAACTCACTCCAGAGGACGCTGCAAATATGGTCAATGAACCTTTAATCATAATTGTTGAAAATCAAATTAATGATGGTAAATTTATCGGGCGTATTTTTAAAGAAATTGCTCCAGAAATATCAGAGTTGTTAGTACTTGGTGCTATAAGAATTGACAGCATTGGGGGAATTGGTCAAATGCCTCACCTAATTCAAGATCTGCTTAGTAAGAACTCTTCTCGATATCGTTTGATAGCAATTGCAGATAGTGACAAAAAATCTGCGTCCTCTCAGGAAAGCTCTAGTGCCCAAGATTTACGTAGTTTATGTGAATCAGAAAATATTTCATGTTGGATTTTGGCAAAGCGTGCTGCTGAAAACTACCTCCCTGCTATTCTTCTCAAGCAATTCAAACCATACAATCAGATGCATCTCACTAAGGTTGAAGTTTGGGAGAAACTCAGTGATGAGCAGAAGGATTTCTATGACATGAAAAATGGTCTCCCTGAGAATCGTGACGATGCAAAATATCCATTATTTCAAGATATATCCGATGCGAATTACACGATTCTTGAACATGGCTTTCACAAGAGCAAGCTACATCAGTGTTGGGAACTATTGGAAGACGAAGGAATTGAGCAGGAGTTACGCGACCGTTCATGTGGCGATTTAGAATATGGTATTTCCATGATTCGTAATGAGATTTAGTTTATACAATTATCTGCAAGTAAAATGTCTCAGATAGTGGTCAACCCCGAAGTTATTTTTCTGGGTAAATTAATCCAAAAGATTGTTGAAGGGAAAGTTAGAATTCCAAAGTTTCAGAGACCATTTGTCTGGAAGCAACAGGACATTATCTCACTATTAGATAGTGTGTACAAGGGGTATCCAATTGGCTCAATTCTCATATGGGAAACAGGCGAATCCATAGAATGTTCTTCGTCCATTGGTCCGATTGATATTGTATCTAGGCCACACGGATCCCTAAGCTATATTCTGGATGGCCAACAGAGGATTACATCTTTAGTTGGAACTCTCACATTACATGAAAATTCTCAGTCCATTCAATCTGGGATTGATTGGCGCATATACTTTGACTTGGAGAAGCCAAATTTTATGAGAACCCCCCGGGGAGGATGTACATCTCGGTATTTTCCACTAAACAAACTACTTGAAACATCAAAGTTTCTAACGGCAGCTCACGAAATACAAAACATTGATGATATGAGAAAAAAACATCAATGGCTCAGTGCCGCAGATAATCTCGCGAACTCATTCCGAGATTATCAGCTTCCCATTGTTCGTATTCAAGAGGCCACTCTCAGCGGAGTGGTAACAGTTTTCACTCGACTCAATCGTACTGGCCGTAAGATTTCTCCTGATCAAATGATCTCCGCACTTACCTATCGTGAAGGCAAATTCCATCTTGCAGGAGAATTAGACAAATATCAGGATGAACTTGTTAGGAAAGGATTTGGTGGTTTGAAGCGCATTTTTCTACTTCGATCCATACTAGCTGCACTTGATGAGGATATTTACGCAAGGGATTGGGCTGATTTAGTCGTTAAGGACGAGATACAGACAAGGTTACCTAAGAGTTGTCAATCAGCAATGAATGGTATAAATGATGCACTTAATTTCCTTCAGGGTTTGGGTGTAATATCTGATCGGATATTACCTTATGGTCTTCAACTCGTACTACTTGGAGAATTTTTCAGGTTATGTAATAATCCTTCTCCAGAGCTCAGAAAATTACTTGAACGCTGGTTTTGGGTTACATCTTTTTCAGGATGGTTTGGCTCTGTAAGTTCTTCCCAAGCTACTCGTGCGTTACAAGAAATTCGTCAACTAGCAAATGGAACCAGTCAAGGATTCCATGAAGTTAACCTGAATGAGATGGCACTGCCCTTTCCCAAGACTTTCAGTGGTCATAGTGCTCGAACACGTGCATTTTTATTGTATCTTGCATCGCTTAAGCCATGTTCAATCATAAAAAATCATACGGATGAATTAAAAATAAGTGATCTGTTCGCCTCCCTAAAATCTAACGCATTAGGATACATCTATTATAATCCATCCAAAATCATATTTTCGAGTATTCCTGCAAACAGGATGTTTGTGGATAAAGAAATAAATGGAGACATTATGGATCATTTAGCCATTCTATCCAGTGATCAACTAGCACAAATTCTTCCTACACATGGTTTTAAACCCAATTCAATTCAGCCATCCATTTCTGCATTACGAAGTAAAAACCGATCTAAGTTCATTGAGACTCGACAGAAAGATTTAATCATCGGAGAGAGAGAGTTTATGAAACAAAAACGAATTCAATTACCTGAAATTCACCTTGATGATCCGATTTCAGACAGTGACACAACAGAATCATAGAAGAGTGCGTAGATGACCTATAAGAATGGTGGCCAGATTCAGTACGAGGATGTCCTACTATACAAGTAATATTACTCCATTAATAGATTGATTGGAGTTTTAAGTCTTATAGCCGGTAACTCACATTCTTGAGTTGTTCTGACCAACTAAGTCATCTGGATAGGAACATGGAGAAGAAACTAAAGAATGGATTCTACCGAATTGATAACAGAGTTGAATAGTGTATGGTGTAGTTGAGCATTTTGTTGCCGATCCGTTTCTACTTCTATAATATGGGGACCCCGAGTAGCTGATGCCTGATGAAAGATCTGCCTGAATTGGTCGCAAGACTCTACCTTTGAGTAAAGGATCTGAAACTGACCTGCTATTTTTTGAAAATCTAAATCATGGGGGGTTCCAAAAACTTTCTCAAAGGATTGATCCGGTAAGGCAATCGGTAACATGTGAAAGATCCCTCCCCCATTGTTGTTCAAGACAATGATCGTTACATTAGCCTGCTTTAGTAATGGTAATGAATTCAGATCATGGAGCATGGCCAAATCTCCAAGCAATACAACCCCGCGTCCAGAAATCACTTTGGAGATTCCAGCCGTCGTGCTCAGAGTCCCATCAATCCCACTTGCACCGCGGTTTGCAAATACTTGGACCGAAGTTGTCCGTCGGAAAAATGCCTGCAAATCTCGGATTGGCATACTGCTTGCACAAACAACCCAGTCAACAGTCTCCAATAAATCAGAAAGCATCCATGCCACGGATGGTTCGGAAAGATCATCTCCTAGTTTTGCGGGAAGCACTCTGTGAATGATTTCATCGGCATGTTGCCATGTGTGAAGCCAGGAGGAATTTGATGCATCAGATCTGATGGACGACATGGCAGCATTACAAAAACTATCAGTCGTTGAGTGAATCCGGTGAGTCACGATGTGAGACGGGTCAATTCTTTTAGAAGACGATGAAATCATCATGTAGATCTCTACGGCTGAATCTGCGATATATTTCAGAAGATTTTTTGATACCAACCTCCCACCAAAGTGAAGAATGATATCTGGGCGATACGATTCTATAAATGATGGATTCCGCAGTATCAAATCAAAAAAATGAATAGAGCTATTAGTATCTGAAATTGGGGCACAAATATCAGCAAGGAGTGGCCACCTTAAATGATCTGCCAACTGTCCAATAGCCCTGCCCTCTTTCTGGGTTTGCAATCGCCCAGCGATGATCAATCCCCGTTGAGCACCTGTAATCTTCTGGCATAGATCATCATGAAGATGGTATGATTCAGAGGTCACCGAAGTATAGGATGTATACGGCTCTTTCGACTGTGCCCATTCCATAGCTGGAATTGAATTTTGCTGATCACTCATCTCCAACAGGGGCTCTCTAAACATACAATTCAAATGAACTGGCCCACACTCTGATTGATGAACGGCATAGCTCATTGTAGTACGCACAAATGATTCGTCCAAGCCATCTATCGGAGCGGGTAAATCGGCAAACCACACAGGATAACGGCCAAATAAATGAACCTGATCTATCGTTTGATTGGATCCCGTATCACGAAGTTCAGATGGACGGTCAGCCGTCAAGCATATCAGGGGTACATCGTCCATGGCTGCTTCAATGACTGCTGGAAAACCATTGGCAGCAGCTGTTCCTGAAGTTGTGATCCATACACAGGGTTTGTGCATGGCTCGCCCATAACCAAGGGCGAAAAACGCACTCCCCCGCTCGTCGTAATGAACCATCACATCAGTGGATGGATGACTTGCAGCAGCTAGGGCCAAGGGTGCACTTCGAAATCCAGGGGCAATGACGTACTGAGTGACACCACAGTGAACCAATTCCTCAATGATTAAGCGGGCTCGCGTAGCATTTGCCTCAATCATTGGTTTTCTAATTCGGATTCAAGTGTGGCGTTTCGATATTGAGAATTTTGGTCAGGTTGCCTACCTTGTAACCAACTTCGTTCCATTCATTCAGAGAGGTAGACCCTCGAACAATTCCTGCTCCTGAATAGAGGCGAATCGTGGATCCCGACACCAATGCTGAACGAATTCCCACTGCAAATTCAGCTTCATTGACCCCCAACCAACCAACTGGCCCCGCATACCAACCTCGATCAAAAGGTTCATGGGTCCTGATAAACTCCAGAGCCTGATCAGAGGGATATCCACCTACCGCAGGAGACGGGTGTAAAGCTTCCAATACATCAAGGCTTGTATAGCCTTGCTTCATGATTGCTCGCAATCGTGACACAAGATGTCGCTCTGATGCGAGTCGCATAATGGAAGGTTGAGTATCCATGGTCACATGAGCTGCCAACTGAGAAATTTCTTCCTGTAGACTGATCCGGACAAACTCGTGCTCGCGTTGCTCTTTCGCACTTCTGTATAGTTCATCAATCAATCTTGCATCATCTACATCCGATTCTCCTTTTTGACATGTACCAGCAACGGCTTCACTTTCAACGGATCGCCCCTCACGCCTGAATAATCGTTCAGGTGATGCACCTAAAAATGCCTCATCTGCATTGGGTTCAAATACATAATGAAAACAGTTGGATTTAAGCTGCTGGAGTTGTCTGATGATCCACAATGGATCCAGCGATGGGGCCATTTCAGTAGCTGCCTCTCTGGCAAGAACCACCTTATCCAGCGAAGTTGAATCGAATGCATCTAGTGCTTGTACTACAATTTCCTGCCATTCAAGATAGTCTGGACGAAGCGTATGGCGAACAGGTTCAAATTGAGTTATTCGGTGATCAGATGTCGTTTTCAGTTGATCGATTTGATTTAAGATGGTATCTAACCTGTGATCGTCCCTTGGAAACTTGAGATTACAAAAAAGAAGAATTCCATTGGATGTTTTTTGAAGCTCTATCCGGGGGAGAACAAATCTGTAAGAACCAAAGGATGCCCAGTGGTTCTCAAAAGGATTTTGTAGGTCAAAGCGAATCCCCCCGTAATATCGAATCCCAAATTCACACTCGGAAAGAGCAGACATGAGATGATCATGCAAATCACCTAGGTGGGTAGCAGAGGATGAGTATTGAACATCAACTTCGCCAACTGCTGCAACTTCAATTCCGTAATCTCTACCAGACCAATAAATCCTTCCCCCGCGGGGTTGATTCATGAGCCAATCTAGGGGAGATAAATCATCAAACTGCACGGAGACTCTCACAATAGCAGATTTGCCTGTTTGAAAGTACTTGGCATGGAGTTGTGCTACGGATGCTTTCAAAGCACAAAGAGAGTCTGCATGTGTTTGATTCATCATTGCTGGTATAATCTCAGGTTGATTTCTTTTTCGTGATCTGTTCTGCTACTTTTCGCTCAATATCCTCAAAGTCGGCTAATGTAATCCCATTGCGTAATGCACCTCTGATTATAAATGCTCTAAGGATATGGTCAGGAGCTGGAAGAGTGTACATGGTTTTCCAACAGAACGTTACGATAGGTCGCGTCAAATAGCTCAGTATTCCCCATCTGAATAAGATAAATCCTAAAAGACCGACAGCTAACGCATCATACCGACCAGACATGGCTAAAATGGACATCGTTACGGCATATAGAAGCGCCTGCATCAGAACAGCATCAAGCAGTTTTAACAATGGTGATAGGGTTCGATTGACCAGAGCAGGAGCGATGATTTGCCAAATTAAAAAAAATGAAAGGACGATGACGCTCCACTGAAAAAGATCGTAAGAAAGGATTCCAAATGGTAACAGCCAGAGAGAGATTGTATAGGGAGAACGGATCCAGGTATCAGCGAGAGCAAGATAGACATCAAGAGGCTCTTGATCAAATAGATCCCCCGCATAGTCGTTCAGATGTTGAATGGTGGTCTTGTACCAAACCCCAGACTCCGTAAGAATACCTTGAGGAGTACTATGGTATTTTACGGTCTTTTTCGGCCAAATAGGCCATGCCATCTCTTCTTGAGTAATCTGTTTGATTGAACCCTACCCCTACCCTTTTGGTTTCGCTCTATGGTTAGAGAGATCCAATATTGACATAATACCTGAGTTGATCCGGAGAAACTCTAATCTGACGTAACATGAACTCCGCTGGGAATTCCACCGTTGGCTGTACATGGCCGGTCGTATCACTATAAATCTGGTTATACGAAACAAAAACCTGAATTAACTCTGATCCATACGCCTTGGAGTATTTTGAGACGGGAACTTGGTAATTGATAGTTACTGTGGCTGGCTCTAATTGCACGATACTGTTCGCATTCGGAATCCCAATGATCTCAACACGAACACCTTCTTTTTGACCCTCCGTATACTGAGGTGCCATTCCGGTGACTGTTGTCGTCTCTGAGTCTAATCTCACCATGCCTCGCAGAGAATCACTGAGATCAACCTGAACCTGTACGGTGTCATGGACTCCAAGTAAAGTGAATGGTTCAGTAGGCCACGACTGGATTTGACGAACCATGGAGGCTGGCCCCGAAATCACTACAGAGTCAGGATTCAACTGGGGTTGACCTATAAAAAAGTGTGGGGGTTGGGATACGAAATCAACGCGGGACTCAACAGGAATTCTGCGATCTACTCTTTCTTCTTTGATAAACTCAATTCGTTCTGGAAAAATACTCTCTATGGTAATCTGCTCTGGGACCCGAAGCAATAACTGCGCGTCAACAGTGGCTTGATCTGAATTAAAGGTAATTGGATTGCTCCAATAACGTGCCTGGAAACGTTGGATGATCAGACTGATCCCAGAACCATATAGCGTAGCCTGAATGGTTTCTGGTAAACGTTGAGTCAGTGCAGAATCTTCCGCCAAGCCTTCAATACATGTACCGGAAAAATCTTCTACATCCGCAGCTGTACAAGTTGCATATTCAATGGGTAGATAATAATTTTCAGAAAGACTTAAAATAAACCAGATCAGTATGGAAGCGAGCAGGCTGAAAATCAAGACTCGGTGCCGAATTTCAGTAGGATGACTGGGCTCACTGAGAGTAGACTGATCACCTAAGACAACTACCCGTAGATCTCTCCAAAACTGTTGTAAACGGTCAATCATGACTTTACAAATATACCCTGTATGGGAAGCAACCAATCAAATAGTGAATCCGTGAATTAAACTCCATCATATGAATATTCTTGACAGTCCAAAAATCGGCTATCACACATACGTGATCATCCTTGATGTCCTATTACATCAATATCCAGAAATGATTAGTCCAGCATCATCACCAGCAAACCTATACCGAGAGGCTTTTGCAAAACCCACACATGTGGTAATAACAATCCAATGTAGCACTATTGAAGCGTTTTTGGTTAGTCCCAAAGTTTTGCAGGATTCAATTACACGAGTTCCTTTTCTTCAATCTTATCCTCCTCAACGAGTGATTTATTTCCAAAGACTCGCCCAATCAGCCTCTGTAGTTGCCCATTAAGAATATAGAGAAGTTCTGTCATATTATCAAGTTTTGTCTCAATTTTTTCAGTCGCATGTTGCTGATTTGTCTCAATCTTTTCAACCGCATGTTGCTGATTAGCCTCAATCCGTTCTACGGCATTATCAATTTTTGAGTCAAGACGTTCCATATAGCGTTCATTTCTCTTAGACAGAAAAAACATAACACTGAGCAATGTTCCAAGAATGATGAAAACAGCAGAAGCGATGGAAACAATAAAGATAACTGAAGAAATCTCAACAGTCATGTGAACTTCAATAAATATTTGTTGATGGATAAGCGTGTGTAACTCCTAAAATATGGATTGGTTCGTTATTCTTTTCTATTACGATGACTAGGGACAGTGAATCCGAAAGTTATTAGAGCACCTTTTTCATAGCTTACCCACTGGAAGAGTGGAAGCCTAACAAACTTGCAATCTTTATGAATTTTGCGAGTGGGTCCATCAAGATCATTGATATAGTAAACGCACATTCATGAGAGAACCATCGTAAAGATAAAATTCTTTTTCGAATGGCAATTAGATCTATTCAATGTATCCATTTTCAAGGACTGTCATTGAGTCTACATCACTTTATTCAATGAAATAGATGATCTCTTTGTGGAGTTTTATGATCTCATTCCCTTGTACATTTCAATCAGAGACTGGGCTGATTTTTCCCAATTATATTGTTCTAAAACCGCACGGTGACCGTTCTCGCCCATCCGTTGGCGACCTTCTGGGTCTCTGTATAAATCAATAATGGTCAAGGCCAATGCTTCTACGTCTCCATACGGAACAACCAACCCACAGTCCGTTGATTCTACAACTTTCTGAATGAAAGAGCAGTCGGTAACAATCTGAGGACGTTTGAGATACATGTAATGAAAGAGTTTGTGTGGTGCCGCTTTTTCGGTCTGTTCACATTTGATCAGTGGCATTAAACACACATCACTGGCCAAAATGTAGCTTTTAATCTTAGATTGTTCTTGCCAGCCTTCAAAATAGACATGATCTGAAATATGAATATCTTCTGCAAGTGCTTCTAACTCTGGACGAATTCGACCATCTCCAACAATCACGAGTCGGGCATTACACTGTTGAAGAACCAGTGGCATAGCATTAAGAAGGAAGCTTAGACCTCGGTGTGGATTGATGGTACCTGTATACACGAGCGTAAACTCTGATGAATGCGATTGTAGAATCTCGTCATCAATTGGATACTCATCAAAGGCCTCTGTATTGATGGTATTCGGCAAGGCAATGATCTCAACCTTGGTATCTACCATAGATATGTAACGCTTTCGCATATCCTCTGTGATCACAATGATCTTGTCTAATTGATTAGCCCACTTTTTTTCTAACCGCATCCACCTACGAATACTCACAAAGAGCTTGCCTGGAAATCGAGTACTCCATGCATATAATCCCAACACCGAAACCCATACTTCATGTAAATCTCCCACGACTGGAATACCAGCATGTTTTCCAGCCCGTAGTGCTCCCCCACACATATACAGATCGTGTGCATGAATCGCATCAAAGCAATACTGCCGATGCAGTTTTAGAACATGGTAGGCTGTAAACAAAGAAAGGATAGGAAGCGTACCAGACAGTCCACGCATCCAGTTGGAACGTCTTTTAGGAACATGTACACGAATGATTGTAAATCCAAGGTGTTTTTCTATAGATGGTCCATTTTGAGGAGACAGGATCAATAGGAAGATTTCAAAACCTGCTTTTGTTAAGGCTGTAGCCTCGTTTTCTACGCGAGTATCTGACGGGAATGGGTGATCCAAAATCATGAGGATTCGATACGAATCTGAAGATTTTGGGGGAGGAATTTCATTAGAGAATTTTTTCACAATCATTTAAGTCTGTACCTCTAATATGTATTGTACTTTCTTATCAATGCACAAACTCTAAGTAGAGTCATTCTATGATTTTTGCATGAGAGCGTTAGCTATCATTGAACTGGCACTTCCTTCGGGTCCAAGACCAAATTGACATTGTGGGCCGCTTGGTTGACTCATCGTAGCATCTATAATAGATTCTTGATCTGCACCAGTACATACACTCCAGTCATTCTTAAAAGTCTCTGGGTATTCCGTTTCCTCTCGTAGAATCGTACATGGTACTCCGAACCAGTAAGCTTCTTTCTGAAGTCCTCCGCTGTCCGTGAGCACTCGTTTAGCATTCCGTGTCAGGACTAGCATGACCAGATAACCCACTGGATCAATGATTTCTACATTATTCGGAATCTTTATTGCAGATAGAACAGCTTTCGTTCGTGGATGAAGAGGAAGAATCACCGGTAGAGGCAATTGTGCAAAAGCATTAAAAATGCTCTGTAGATTTTGAATATCATCCGTGTTAGATGGACGGTGAACCGTTGAAAGATAATACTCTCCAGATGAATATGGTATGATTGAATCAAGCGGGTGTAACTGTACGGCTCGTTCTATAAATATCTCAGTAGCATCTAACATTACATCACCGACCAAGATAGTATTTTTTACAAGGCCTTCATTCTCCAAGTTGTTGACGGCAAGTTGAGTAGGAGCAAAGAGCCACTTAGAAATACGATCGGTTAGAATTCGATTGATCTCCTCGGGCATTAACCAATTAAAACTTCGAATTCCCGCCTCCACATGAGCAAGCGAAATATTCGACTTGGCAGCTACAATTGCACCTGCAAGGGTAGTATTCGTATCCCCGTATACAATCACCGCATCATAGGGGCCAGTTTCTTGTAGAAACTGTTCAAACCGTACCATGATCTCACCCGTCTGTGCTGCATGAGATCCCGACCCTGCTTCAAGATTTGCCGCAGGTGAAGGAACTCCAAGTTCCTCAAAAAAAACCTCACTTAGAAGCTTATCATAGTGTTGGCCAGAATGAACCAAAGTTTCATTTATTCCAACTTCACCTAATGCTGGACTTACGGTAGCAGCTTTAACAAATTGAGGTCTAGCCCCCACTAAGGTGCATACACGCATGATCAATTTAATTCTTTTGTGTGTTAGTGAGGTGATCTAGTAGTTGAGCCAGTTGACTTGTCAAACGAGGGCGTTCATACTTTGAAAGGGCTTCCTCATTGATTTTCAAAGGTTGCTCTTTCAGGTCAATACATCTTTTTACAAACGAATAAATCCCTTCCTGATCGTTATGATCGAAAATTTCTCCTGCACCTGTATCCTGAAGTAGCTGAGCAAGATCACCATCGGTACGACCCAATGCAAGGATGGGGCGACGAGTGGACAAGTACTCAAGAACCTTTCCTGAAATAAGACCTGGTCCACTACTGGTGTCTACTTGGGGTAATGCAAGCAAAAGAAGATTTGCAGAATTCATATAATCAATGGCATCACGATGGGGCACATATCCCACTGACTTCATTTTAATTCCTCTAGATTGATATTTTTCTAATACATTGGAATCAACCGATCCAACAAGATTAACTTCAATATCAATTATAGTTTTAACTTTCTTTAAGGCAAGTACAAATGCATCAGAGTGTCCAAGTAGATTATATGTTCCAACATGTGCAACCTTAAAAGTTTTTCCCTGATGAATGGATGAAGAGTCCTTATTGGCCCTAATATCGGATGGGTCAAAACCATTGGGGATTGTTTCATACAACTTTATGGGTGCCCGGAGCTGAAGCCCCCCCCCCAAAAAATTACTGACACAGATTACAGCAGTGGCTGTACTCAATACTTTTCGCTCCAATCGTGTCTGAATGCTCTGTGCCAGAGCCGTTTCGTACATTTGATCACTGTAATAGATCTCAACCCATGGATCCCGCATATCTACCACCCAAGGGAGCCCCGAAGCTTTATGAGCAGACAACCCGATGAGATGACTTGAATGTGGTGGGCCAGTGCTCATAATAGCATTAAATTGACGAGTTTTTAAAAGTCTACGAGCCGCTTGAATGGCATATGGTACCCATCCAACACGTGCATCTGGTAAGAAGATATTCCCACGAAGCCATCGTGCAAATTTTTTAAATATCTGCTCCCCTTCAATGTAACCGACTTTTACCACCTCATTTTTCTTTTTTCCCTGAATGCGTGCATACAAACGGAATGGATCCCAAGCCGGTGTGTGAATCACTTCCACCTCAGGTGGAATTTCATCAAGTAGAGATTCATCTGTGGACGGAAAAGCCGCAGATTTAGGGTTAACCGTTAAGACAGTGGGAAGCCACCCATTGTCTGGAAGATAGCGTGCAAATTTTAGAATTCGTTGCACACCAGGCCCTCCCGATGGAGGAAAGTAATAACTGATCAAAAGGATACGCTTCACGGCCAATTAAAATCAAAAAGAGTTGACAGTCTATGAAGCATCTCTTTTATCACCTTTCACAAAATAACCATAAGCATTCAATCCTATGAGAATGATAGCCATTCCATACACAAAGATCGTTGAAAACACCGACAGTCTCTTCCCCATGATATAACTTACAGGGTTGAATGTCATCTCTACAAGATGATCACCGGGCGGGACTGTAATTCCACGAAGTAAATAATTCACTCTATGAATCGGAACATCTACGCCATTCAACTTCGCCTCCCATCCAGCTGGGTAATACACCTCACTGACGACCAAAAGCCGTGATGCATCCGTTTCTACTTCATAGGAAATTTTTCGTGGCCCATACTCAACAGGATTGACTGTTACTATACTTGAAGAATCAATCGGTATGATCTGTTCATCTATTGGTGATAAGAGTAAAGCCTTTTCTTCAGGATTAAAACTATTTTCTTGAAGACGCCCCATTGCTTCAATAGGCTCTTCAATCACTTCAATATCTCCGACAAAAAATGCCCTCGGAAGAACATCAAGATTTTCATAAACCGTTAGTCCAGATTCAGAACCGTATTCGACATCAAGGGTGCCCAATACTGGAGATGGAGATAAAATGTACCGAACATTCATCATATCTAATGCATTCGAATTCGGCATTCCTGAGTTAGGATTAAAGAGAATATTATCAAGAAAATCTTGATAGATTCTTAATTTTGCCCCACTATATCCCCCGAGAGATTCATGAAAATAAGATGGTCTTGAGAGTGCAGTTTGATCAGAACGTTCTAAGGAGAGCACCCGAAACTGCCCCTCCTGATTCAAGATATACTCGTCCACATCAAGTGCACTAATTTGATCAGCCGAATACTTTGAAGGGCTCAGATTGTCAACATTAAGATACCTTCCAGCGACACCTCCTAAATCAAGGACTACTAAGAGCACTAGGCTGATTTGTAGCATCCATGATGGGATGACGCGACGCTGAAAACCAATCAATACGATAGCTGCCAGAAAGGTAAACAGGAGTGATCGTCTTGCATCTCCCCGCAGAGCATCTTTTCTTGGATTAATTACTTGTTCTTCAAGAATCTGCTCTGATGCAGCAATCACCTGAGGATCAGATGGATTGCGTTGAGCGGTTTGAGCTACATAGGCAATCACTTGCTGTCGTTCCCCTTCACGCTCAAAATTCAATATGGAATCTCCAACTGAAACCATCATCAAAGGAATGATGCCTACAAGCCCAACCACGATATAAATAGATTGCCATTTGGTACGCTCTCCTATTCCAGGCAATGCTCTCTGTACAGTATACTTAAGCCCAAATCCTGCAAGAACTGCAAGAACGAGTGCAACCGAAATAAGCCATGTTTCGGGAGCTCTGAACGCATCAAACAAAGGAAAATAGTTGAACATTGCTCTGTTGAGCACCTCAAAGTGTCGTCCGAATGCAAACAACACCATGAAACCTCCTGCGATTCCAAGAGCTGCTATCAGATATGTACGCGTGCGCCAGAGTGCTATGAGGGAAAGTATGAGTACAATACTACCAGAATAGTGCGGTCCACCTGTAAAGGGTTTTGGGCCCCAATAATGTCTGGATCCGCCGAAGGCATCGGCAATCAATAATGTGAGAAGTTCGCCAGGGCTTTGGCTCCATCTCATTGCATAATCCCAACTCAACCCTCCTTCTACTCCCCCTGCAGATGTACCTCTGATGCTGTACTCCTTGTATTCAAGTTTTGGCCAATAGAACTCTGCAACCATGAGCAACGCCAATAAACATCCAAGTGCAAGTAAGCCAGTGGATCTTAAAAAATCGGATACATTTTTACGCTGGCGAGCCTGAAAAAATAAAACAACCCACCAAATAAGGATAAGAACGGTCAAATAATACGTGATCTGTACATGCCCAGCTCTAAGATTTACTGCTAACGCAATGGTAAATAGAAGACTTGCAAGGATATTTGGCTTTCGAATGGCGTAGGCAAAGGTCAATAGAAGCCATGGAGCAAAAGCGAGTGAAACAAATTTAGAATTATGGCCAGCAACTAAGATGACTGGTAGATACGTGGTCAAGCTGTAAGCACATGCTGCAAGCAATGAACTCAGACTGTCCTTTGTTAAATACCACACCAGCATATAAGCACCGATAAGCATCACTATCACATGCGAAAACGGCCAAGTAATTTTGCGTAGTGCTCGTGGTATTTCATCAATCTGAGGGACTAAAGGGGATGGAGATATAATATAGCCCGGCATTCCAGCAAAAACATTGGTGGCCCACAGTGGCTCTTCTTCAGTCTTCTCCCGATGCTCCATCATACTTTCAGCTACCCCCCGCCATTGAATGACATCCCCTCCTACGAGGCTCATTCCTGAGAATAATGGTGCCCAACAAAAGTATATAGCCACTGCAATGAGTGCTAGAAAGCACAGTACATGCTGGATAATTGGGGACTGTGAAGTCCACCAAGAATGAGTAGGTTGAATAGGTTTCGCGGTTTTAGATTTGCCCATAGGGTAACGACTATCCAATGACTTTAGGAACCATAAAATGCTCCCCGTCTGATTCGGGAGCATTTTTCAGGGCATCCTCGTGGGAAATCCGTTCATCCACAGAGTCTTGACGGAGGGCACGGGACTGATCATGTACATGGGTCATTGGCTCAACATCAGAGGTGTCTACCTGATTGAGTGTTCCTACGTAATCAAGAATCCGACTCATGTCTTTTGCTAAGACTTCTTCCTCCGTTTCCGAAAAACTTAGTCTTGCCAATTTTGCGATATAACGAACTTCTTCTATTGTGATAGACATATGGTGTCAAATTAAGATGGTAAAGTGTATGTTGTTAATCACTCTGTTCTCAAGTGATCAAGGTCGCACTTCAAATTTATTAAAACCCAATGTGAACGACCACTGTAATTCCAGATAGAATACATCCTAAGTAATGATCAAAATGAATTATTCACAAGGATCCACATTAGCGTAGACTGGCATAAAGTATCAAATTGCATACAACGCTTTAAGAACATGGTCATACTAAGAGACCGAAACCCAGACGTACCAATGAAACCCAAGAAAGGATTGGGTTCATGCAAGGTTTTATCTGCCGAAGGAGATCTGTTAGTCCTACCATTAGGCCTTTTCAAACGAATAATTCAAGTTGCGATATTGAGAAAACATCTACCCCAAATTCGTGAAGTTTTGATAACTGAGAGAGCAATTCAATAAAATCAGTATTTAAGAGAATAACAACCCTCATTTGTATGAAGTCTTGGAGATAATGCTGGTGTCAGTGAAGCACACTTCATCAAAAACGAAGGAGTAGAGCAATAATTTATGACCCAATAAACATTACTAATGATCTATTTTAACAAATAATTACCATACTGTTCCATTATGCTACTTCCGCAGTCATTCCATCGTAGATTTATAGTACAGATGGTACTCTTCTTTGCCTTGATACTACTTTTCACTAAACTCTACAAACTATGGAAAAATCTTTTTATGGGCTGGAAGACCACACTTCAATCGGCACTTGTCAATGATAGGCTTGATTTGATACGATGATAGGTTTTCCTATTTGAATCTAATGTACACCTCACTAGTCAGTATCCAAAATGAACATCAAGCAGTCCTGAACGAGGTTTTCTTCAAAATGTTGATGTCTAATGATTATGGTATTCAATTGATACATACAGAAGTTATCTTCAGCAAAAAATTGACAGTAATTTAAAATCCTGCTAAATCACTAAAATAGTATTGTTACATTCAGCACCATTTGCAATGAACATCATATAGTAAAATTGGTATGAAATGCTGTTTCCAGTTTTAACTCTTTATGATTTTGTCGATTCTTCCCGAACGCCATACACATGAAAATCTCACATATAGAGATACATAATTTCAGATCAATTCGTCATTTAACCCTTGATTGTGGAAAGACAACCGTTTTGATCGGACCTAACAATGCTGGAAAAACTGCAATTCTTGATGCAATTCGTCTGGCTTTGCCTAACTCTAAAGAACAGAGACGAAAACATATTACCGAACAAGATATTCATCTCAATGAAAATATCTCGGATCCAAAAACTTCTGATGGTGCACAAATTACAATTACTTGTAGAACGGAGGATCAGTTGATTGAAGACCTGAATGAAATTGTTCAATATGATCTAAATACCAACCGCCAATTCGTTCACCTTCAAACTCAATACGGGTGGAACAGCGAAATCGATAATTTCGAGATGACTCGGCATTTTCTTAACGCTAAAGGTGAATATCTTTCAGGGACCAGCTATTCAGATTTTAATAGATTTCAACAATATCTTCCATTATTCTATCTGGGAGCTCTTCGGACCGTCAAAGACGAATTTTCGTCACGATCATCTCAATTTTGGAGACAGTTGCTCAATAGAGTCTCTATCCCACATGATACCGAAGTACAAACACTGGAAGTTCTAAATCAGCTCAATGAGCAGATTCTTGAATCTGATTCTTTTCTAGAACGAGTTACAAATACTCTAAAAGGGGCAACCGAAATTACACTCAGGAATCAAGGAGGTGGTAGCGTTGGCTTGCAAACAATGCCCACAAGCATTCTGGATATATTGAATAAGGTACAGATAATCTTACGTAACGAATCCACTACTCCATGGCTACCAATCCAAAACCAAGGTGAAGGAGTGCAAAGCTTATTAGTTGTATTTCTATTTCAGGTGTTCATTGAATGTTTACTGAGCGAACTATATGCCAGTGGACATGAGCCCATTCTTCTTTTGGAAGAACCAGAAAAGCATCTTCACCCACATGCTACCCGTGCATTATGGACATATCTCAATAATTTACCCGGACAAAAGATTATTACTACACATTCACCCTATTTTGTTCAACACGTCCACTTTCGTGATCTTCGCCTCATTAAATTCACAACCAACGGCACTGAAGTTCATTCACTACAAAAACAATATTCAGTTGTTATCCCGCCATCTGATAAGCTTGCTCAGATTATTCCAAAGACTGATGGTAAGATTAGTTATAATAATATTCTCCAAACTCTCACTATATCGGGTAGTCTTGATGAAAATCTATATCGTAAGCTGTTAATGTCCTACGGAATGCATATAGATAGAAGTATTGCTGAACAATCACTCTCAAATCTTCGAGAGCGTGCATCTTTGTACATCTCAGATGCAGACCTACGTAGTTTAGAAACTCATGCACAACGAATGCGTGGTGATATATTTTTCGCAGACGGCTGGCTAATTGTCGAGGGACAGAGTGATTTTTTAATTGTGCACGCAATAGCACATTTTCTCCACTACGATTTGGATCAACACGGTATATCAGTCATTGATGCAAAGAACAATGGTAGTCCTCAAGCTTTTGTTCAATTGGCCAGTGCATTGAATATTCCCTGGCAAGCTGTATTTGATGGCGATCAATCTGGGAAGCAATATATCCAGAATATTAAAAACCTTGACTGTACTCCTGACTTGATTATAGATCAATGTCACCTTCATCAAGCTGGGGCCTTGGAAGACCAGTTAGTTTCAGATGGATTTCATTCAGTCCTGCATAAAATACTGACAGGACTAGGAGTTAGAAATTCTGAGGAGTTGAGCAATATGAAAATTGTTGAGCTACTGAAACGTAAAAAAAGCGAGTACTCGCCAATTTTTGCTCAGATGATTCGTAGTCATGTGACAATTGCTGATGACCAACTCGTAGCATTTCAAACGGCAATCCGAAATCTTTGTTAATAGTGCTATGAACCCGAAACTACAATCATCATTAAGTGAGTTGACCGATATTCAACGACAGGCCGTAGACTGGAATAAAGGTGCACTTATTGTACTTGCCGGCCCTGGCTCTGGGAAGACCCGTGTCCTTACCTGTAGAATAGCACGCTTGCTGGATGAGTCCAGAGATAAAAGATTCCGCGTCCTAGCCCTTACGTTTACAAATAAGGCAGCCGATGAAATGAGTGATCGAGTGAATTCATTTGTCCCCGAACTCACCGATCGCGTGAATATCTTCACATTTCACAGTTTTTGCTCAAAAATGTTACGTCAGCATGGCGTTCACTTAGGAATTAAACCAAATTTCAGAATCTACTCTAGACGGGAAGACCGAAGAGCATTGCTACACAGTGCTATTGGGAGAGACGATGAATTAGCTAAATATGGCACCAATTTTTTTCTCCCTCAGATTGATAGACTTAAACAAAAATTGATTGGAGTTGATGAATGCAAGTCGGTCAAAATAACTCCAATCCTCCTGAAAGCTTATCGTCTCTATGAAGATGAACTTCATCGGGCAAATGCTTTAGATTTTCACTCTCTCATTCTTCAAGCGTATAAATTATTTGATTATCCAGTGTTTGTTAAGCATTATCAATCTGTTTACAGGTATTGGTTAGTTGACGAATTTCAAGATACCAACGATGCCCAGTACAAACTGCTACAACGCATGGCTTCAAACAATTTTCAAGAAGTTTTTGCTGTTGCTGATGACGATCAGACCATTTATGAATGGAATGGGGCGAGTATCAATAGAATTAACTCAATGGTTTCTGATTTTTCGTGTAACATAATCCAGCTTCCCACAAACTTCCGTTGCCCGCCCCCAATCGTTGAAGCTGCAAACTGTTTAATGGTCTTTAATACCCAACGCTTGGCGAACAAGCGTCAAGCCATCTCATCACAAACGGATCAGTTCAACGGTGTTGGTGCTATTGAGATCCGTGTGTTTTCCTCAGATCATGAGGAGATTGAGGGTATCACAAAAGAAATTAGTAACTTAAACGAATTAGAACGTAGTCATACAGCTGTTCTAGCTAGAAATAGAACATTACTTCAGTCAATTCATGAATCCTTCATGGCAAAAGGGGTTCCCTCGGCATTACAACTCCGCAGAGATGATTTTATATCTCCCAAAATGAGATGGATGATCTCCTGCCTTAGACAGATTGACCGACCTCTTGATTTCCACAATTTGGCTACGTTAATGAATACTTTTGAACACATCACTCCGACATCTCTAAATATTGAGGATATTATTTCTATTTCTGAATCTGAAAGTATCTCTTATCTTTCAACATGGATCAACCTTGTAAAAAACTCCCAATTACCTTCTCAAACTACTAATGCCATTGAGATATTATTGGAACTTAGCAGCGGATCTTGTAAACTCAACTCAGCAATCAACAAAGTGATTAAACTGTTTCAATCTGAAACCGATGATATGGATTTACAAGAAGACTTGTCGAGTTGGTTCAATCTCCCACATTCGGCTAATCATGAGATTGACCACTCATCCTTAGCTCAATTTCTACAGGAGTTAGATCTACGTTCTAAAATTCCATCCCCACAACCTGAATCGGTATCTTTAGCAACAATTCATGGTGCTAAAGGTCAAGAATTTGACATTGTATATTTGATCGGTTTGGTTGAAGAAATTCTTCCTTCATGGCACAGCATTCACAAAAATAATGGAGGCAATGCCCTTGAAGAGGAACGTCGTGCCTGTTTTGTTGCGATTACTCGTACAAAAAAACGACTCATTTTATCACGAGCCGAAAAATACAAGGATTGCGTAAAATCACCTTCACGATTTCTCATGGAGATGGGTATATCTGTAAATGAGCGTCCCGTTCGTCAAGATAGCCAAGAGCTTAAAGTATAGATTTCAAATTTTTACGAATATAAAGACGATAATGGATACGATATATTTTAATTCTATTTTCTCTATATTCTTCAGATTCATGTAGTCATGAATGCAAATAATACTAAAACTCCAGTAATAATGAAACCATTCAATCACAATAAATTTAGGCAAGATTATTGCTGTTCATTCCGTCCGTTTTTATGATTCATTTATTGAAATCGTGTTCAAAGCGTACTACATGCTCATCAATCGTAGTAACAAAATCATTCCATGTTACTTCAATCAGCTATTTAATAGTTCGGATGCTTAAGACAATGTTCAGGTATCACGCAATCCAATCTGTTCGTCCCGAGTTTAGATCAAGACCGCTTAGTTGATATTTGAGCCGTTTGCAAAACCTCTTAGTGAACTATAGAAAATGCGTCACAGGTGCTTCAGAGCAATATTTCTACGAAAACTCTGAGGTTTTGCAAAAGCTTCATTTATAATGTATATAAAGGGCGACATTCTGTGAGACAAGGATCATGAAATGATTGAACCTCTACCAAATAACAGCAATTCCCACTAACGACTTAGAATTCAGTAGGTCTAGTATTTCAGGTATATCGTCTACAAATCTGACAGATTTTCCGTGTTTTACAGGAGCAATTCCTGCTCCAATCGGGCATTTTCAGATCTTTTTTCTGTACTTTCTGATGACTGGACACACCACTCCCCTCGGGTCAAAAAACCTTACTTTCCCCTCTTGCCATCCTTTTGTTATTCGGAAGAATTCAAGATGAATCCAGCTGTATACTGCCCAAATATCCCTCTGCTATCTTCCCATACAATGCTTCCCAACTCTCTATATAAAATTGCTGAAACATGACTTCCATCGTCTTTCTCAAATACTTGAGTCGCCCCCTTTGTTTGAGTGCATCCTGGAATAACACATCACAGAGTTGTTCAATTTGATTCACCAAAAAGGCAAGCATCATCAGGCAGGCAAATACCGTGGATAAATGTTTGTAACCGTGTCCATAATTATGCTCAAAATGGTAGCCCTGATTCTTGAGTGTATTGATGGTTTCATTTTCAATTTTCCATCGGGATTGACCCGCTCTCATGATCTTCATGAGATTCGTCTCATCAAGGGGTAGATCGGTCACCCAGGAAAAGCGCATCCTTTTGGGTTCGGGATGTTTCTTTGTATCTGGTCTGGTTTCATAGACCTCTAAAAAATTGACCCGAACCTCTGGATTGGATGCGTTCAGAGAAACGTTATTGATAAACCGAAACCGATAATGAATTCCCTGGACCACCATCTCTACATCTTGCGTATCATCACTGCTATCGATAGCGTTAAACAGGAACTTGTGATCTCCCGGCTTCGCCCCTATGATATATCGTAAATCATAGTCTTTTAAAAGCCGAAGATAGGGTGCATTGGAAAAGAGTCCATCTTGGACAACAATCGCCCTCAAATGGGGATGTTCTCGCCGAAAATGGTCCAAGAATCGCTAGCTAGCATTGCAATCAGAGTCGTTTTTTGTTGCTCCATCGCTTTTGATAATCGCCTCGGGCACCAGAGGAATGACGATCTTTTTGAACGGATGCACCAGTACAGCACATAGCATGTGATGAAAGTAGGTCTTCGTTCCATCACGATGATGCTTCTCACAGCAATGCACACAATGGACCGACTTGGATGAAAACATCCCTTCCCGTCAATAGCAAGTAGAACATGATCGTTGATATACCGAAAAAGCTCCAGAATCTTCCCCCGTTGCAATTGGGCAAAGATCGTTTTGAATGCACCACGCAAATCGAAAGGATCCACTTCATCAAGACGCTTGCGCATACCCGAATCACTGGGCACATGGTTCACTCCAAAGAGACGCTTCATATTGGTGATGATCGGAGTAGAGCCCTTACGAATCGTTTGATCAAATTCTAGTAAGGAGGGGCACTTCAAAGAGAACACAGCAAATCCCGACATCAGATAATCCACGAGCGTAAATCCCCGTGAAATTTTTGGATCTGCAATCTGTTCAAAACAGCTACGGACGGTGTGAATCAAACTTTTCTTGTTGAACTGTTTGCGTAACTTCCGTTTCATTCGTGAGGCAAAGTAATGAAAGATGGGGGCCAATCAAAACTCAAATACACAAAAGGACAGCAAAATAATCAATCCAACTTCACCTATAGGATCATCGTTCGCATAAGAATCTTCAAAAATGCCGATTTGATCTGCATGGATGGGCTGAGTTGTAAAAGCAGTCAAAATGTGCACTTGTGACGAAAATTCAGCAGATAGTTTACGAAGTCACTTCTGAGAATAGGTACCGTAGGTACGCCAAGGGGGGAGTTTTAGACTAAGTGGGAATTGCTGACCAAATAACATCACCTCTTAGAATATCCTACGATCATAACGCAGATTCCCGAATGAGTGGATTCGTATTAAAACTATACGATTTTTGTATTTTTAATAAAAAGTTGACGATCTGCCGTATAATTTCTTGACATTTTGCCGTATACATATTTGACGATCTGCCGTATATTTTTTTGACATTTTGCCGTATATATAATTGACGGTCTGCCGTATAGTTTTTTGATAATTTACCGTATTATAGTTGACGATCTGCCGTATAATTTCTTGATAATTTACCGTATACATAGTTGACGATCTGCCGTATGATTTCTTGATAATTTGTCGTATATATAGTTGACATTTTGCCGTATATTTACTTAACATTCTGCCGAAATGAAACAGAAATTCTTCAATATAGTATCACACACTGTTAGAAGTAATCTGGAGCAACATTTCGGCTGGTCGTGAAAAGTTTTATATGTTTACTCAGTGTTTATGGATAGCTCCTAGATATGATAATCGATGAATTTCAATGTAATACGAATGTTTTTGCAAAACCTCTGCGTTCTGGTAGAAATACTGCTTTGGAACATCTGAGGTGCATTATTACAATAGATTTTGCATAAATCTCACACTATTAGACATCCTTTATACCACTAATTTATCTGATGAGATCTGGTAAATTTGTCCCTCGACATCTCAAGTCGTTACTTATTGAATCGTTAGAGTCTTCGCCCGTTACCCTCCTTCATGGACCAAGACAGTGCGGAAAAACTACCCTGTGTAAAGAGATAGGGGAAGATCTTGGGTATACCTACTTCACTTTTGACTCTGATGAGGTGCGAATATCTGCCCAGAATGATCCTAACTTGTTCCTCCGAAATTGCTCTGAGCGGACAATACTTGATGAGATTCAAAGAGTCCCACAATTGAGCCGAAACCTTAAAATAGCTGATGATCGTAACCGCAAAGCAGGAATGTTCTTGCTTACTGGTTCTTCAAATGTTTTAATGATGCCAGATTTGGCCGACGCACTGGTTGGTCGCATGGAAACACTTCGCTTACATCCATTTTCTCAACAGGAAATTGAACAGAGTCAATCAAAGTCATTTATAGAGCGGTTATTTTCCGGTGATTTTCCAACATGTTCAGCTGAAGCTCTTTCTACAAACCTTGCTCAACGCATCGTTTTAGGTGGTTATCCTCAAGTACTCAACCTATCATCTGACCGTAAACGCTCCAACTGGCTTAAAAATTATGTTGAGAATATTATTTCAAAGGATATTCTAGATCTATCTAAAATTCGCTCAATTGAAGTATTGCCCAAATTGCTCCAATCGGTTGCCCATCTAACTGGGCAACTTTTAAACATTTCTGATATCGGATCCAGTCTACAAATGAATCGCAATACAACTCAGGATTATTTGACACTATTGGAGTACCAGTTCCTGATTGAACGCCTACCAGCTTGGTATACCAATCGACTCAATAGGTTAATCAAAACACCAAAGATTCATTTTGGTGATACTGGGATTGCTTGTGCACTACTTGGCTTGAATGCCAATGACTTAAACGAACAACGCACTCTTCTTGGACATCTGCTTGAAACCTTTGTGTTTCAAGAACTGAAAAAACAGGCAAGTTTTTCCGATCAACAGTATTCATTCTTTCATTTCCGTGATAGGGATCAAGTCGAAGTAGACTTAGTCATTGAACGCGGTGCTTTCGAAATTGCAGGAATTGAAGTTAAGGCAGGGGCTTCTATCGTAAATTCTGACTTTAAAGGTTTACGTAAACTCAAGTCTACATGCCCTGATCAGTTCACATACGGTGCTGTGCTTTATGACGGAGAGGTCTGTGCTAGCTTCGGAAACGGTATGTACATGGTTCCAATACGAATGTTATGGGAAAGTAACCCAAAACCTCTCAGTTATTAATTCGGAAAACACAATGTTGATTTTATTGTTGAAGGCTTTGATATGTATCAAAATTCAAAGTACAACTCACAATATTATCATTGTGCCGTCCTCGGAGATTTTCAGAGTCATGAATATCTTTATTGTTTCTGGACCAGCCGCAAGCGATTGATTCTATTTATCCGAACGAATGGCTTGACTCTTTATCATTGTAATATCTTTCCCAACTTCTCCTCTGCTCCATCTTTTGTTGATTCATGCGATTCCTCACCATCCTTGTGATGCTAATCGTTTTCCAGATTGGTCATATATCGGCTCACGCCCAATTGATCAGTGGAGGACTGAAATTTGGGATGACTCAGACTACATTTGCTGGAAATCTTGCCGCTGGGGAAACCACATGGAGTTCTATCTCAGGAGTAGCTGGAGGTGCCGCATCCGAACTGAGACTTATTGGAGAACTTAGTGCCGTTGGAGAACTCCTCTACATCCAAATGGGATCAAAAACGCGAATTCAGTTCAATAGTTTTCCCGGTCTTTTAACAATCAGAGCTTCATACCTATCGATTCCTGTATTGGCTCAATTTAGGTTTGATTCATCTGGAATTCTTCGCCCAAGAGTCTTTTTCGGTGGTGCATCACTATTCGTTTTGGAATCTGTAATTCTTGTAGAAGCTGATGAAAGTGGGCAAGTGTTTCTTGATGAAAATGATTCCATTGAATCGTTTGATTATGGACTAATCACGGGTGCTGGAATTGATGTTCACTTGATTAATCAACGATTTACCATTGAGATACGATATTATCGCGGACAAAATGATGTCACCAAACCATCATCCGAAACAGGTGAGACAACAGTACTCAACAATCAGGGGTGGGCAATCATGGCCGGAGTGCTCTTTTAACAAATCTCACTTTCCTTAAATGATCTGCTATTGCGACGATTCAACAAGTAACGAAGTTGATATCTCGTAAGAATGCTCACATAAAATCTACTCAATCTCAACCTCAAGAGCATTGGATAGAATGAAGAATATGAACATCTCTTTAATGATTTTTGATTCATCGAAACCACCACCCCATTTAAGCTCAATCTCACTGAAAAATGCTTCTGATCTTTGATAAAAATCTATATGATGATGAAGATTGACTTTCAAGAATTAGTCAACATCAATCCTGACAATTGCTCTGTTGAAGAGTATCTCTATATTGCTGATTTAATCCATGACTTTAGCCCTGGTAATGTTCTTGTCTTTGGAACAGGATATGATAGTCCATATTGGATCAAACTCAACGATGGAGGACACACTTATTTTTTAGAGGATAACCATGAATGGATCAATTATACTAAGAATGAGCGTCCCGATGCGAATATAATCACTGTCAATTACCATACTCAAAGAAAGCATTGGAGAAAGCTTATTGATCAGCCTGATAAATTATGGATGAATCTTCCAGATTACATTGTAAAGACCAACTGGGATCTCATCTTTATAGATGCTCCAAGAGGATCCAACAGAAAGACTCCTGGCCGAATGCAAAGTATTTATTCTGCCTCACAGTTAAGCTATAAACACATTCTAGTTCACGACTGTAATCGAAGAGTTGAGCGGGTGTATTTTAATAACTTGATTGGAGAACCTGATCATATCATTGGAAAATTATTTCATAAAACAAAACCTAATCCTTGAGTTAAGGGTTATTCATCTTAATTGATTCAGATCAAGTAATAATTCGGAAATCTACGATGAATTATACTCATGATTTTGGTGGTAGCAGTTTAGAAAAGACAATTCCCGTGAGGATAGACCAAATACTGTCAGAGCCGTGTTTTCTCATCCAATACATCAACTCTATGTTCTATTAAGTGGAGAGAGAATGACATTTCCAAGAAATACAATTATGGAACAAACGATAAAATTAAAACTATAAGATATTCTAAATCCATTCACTAATTGATCCATGGAACTTCAGATTGTTAAGATTGAAAATTACGGAAAAAAAATCACACTCAGTGATCGATCAGTCTGGGAAGTTTTCTATCCTGATTTACCTAAATTATTGGAGTGGTCACCAACTCACAAGGTAATCGTCAGAGATAGGGAAGACATGGAGTCATGGACAATCCGGACGAGAACCATCTTTCCCTACACAACCATCATGGAGCATGTTGGCTCTGGTAGAATGATTGGGGTCAAGCCATATACGCGATCTTAAATCTTATCAAATGGTCATTAACTCAAGATGATGATCAAAAATAGAAAGTTGGAGACTGCAGATTCCATATGGGCTGAATTAAGTGCATTACACCAAAGCACTAACTTTGATGATACCGAAGTAATTTATAGAGGGCAAGGCAATGCTCAATGGGATTTAATTCCTACACTTTTACGCCCTCAGTCGATTGAAGTGTTCAAGCATTTAATCTCTGATAAATTGCTTTCTCAAGATTTAGTTTGGGCAGAATTTTCAATGTTAAGGGATTTTATCTACTTCTGTGACGAAGCCGGGAGTATAATTCCCAATGATTCTGTCGGATTCCGAGAAAGAAATTTGTTTGATCATAACTTTCAAAAGTATCTACCCAACCTTGATGAATGGCCACATGAAGAATTAATTGATGCTATGGCAATGGCACAACTTCATGGGATCCCTACCCGACTTCTTGATTGGACCACCAATCCGTTTATAGCAGCTTATTTTGCCATGAGTCATGCACTATCTGAGCCTGATTGGAAAGGTGATCAAGAAATAGCTATATTTGCTTTTGATAAGGGAACCTCTAAGAATACTTTTCGGGGCGAAGTTAGAGTTCTTAAGGTTAGTGGTTCTGTTTCAAAAAATGTAGTTGCTCAACATGGAGTTTTTACCGTCCATCCACTCCTTGAAAAAGTAGATGAACCTGTGTTCATTAAAAGTCTTGAAGAGTATCTACCCTCAGATCAATCAATTCTCAAACTGACAATGCCCATTTCTGAATGTTTCAAACTCTATAAACTTTGTAGCCTCTTTGGCATCAATGCCGCCCGCTTATTTCCCAACGCAGATGGTGCGAGCAGAGCAGTAATTGAGAATCAATCATATGTACTCGCAAGTATGGCTTACCGTATTAATCAAGAAAATAAGGCCTGATCACTCAATAGTTCTGTTCTGATCGCAAGCCCTACATCAAATTATGCTTCTTCCATATTTAGATTCAAATTAATCTTATCTCAAGAAATCATCATCATGATCATTCAATCCTATCGTTGGTGATGTTGTACTAACAATTCAGGTATTGATGACGATCTCAATGGCATCAAGTAGTCTGTCCCATCCAAATTGTCCTTTCTGGGACTGTACCCCCTTTGTAAGTTTGTCTTTCATCTCCTCAAGAAAAAATCTTTTAATTGCGTGAGTAAGTGCTTCGAAATCATTAGGAGGCACAATGAGCCCAGCCTCCTCGTGGGCCACCACTTCTGCCAATCCACCTACATCCGTAGTGATCACTGGTACTTCAAAATGATACGCAACCTGAGCAACTCCACTCTGAGTTGCTGATAGATATGGTTGAACGACTACATCTGCAGCAGCAAAATAACCTGCCACATCATCTTTTGGAATGTAATGATCAAAAAAACGTATTTGATCTGATAAACCAAGATCTTTGACTTGTACTTTACAAAAAGCCTCATCTTCATAAAACTCTCCAGCCACAAGAACACGGATATTCGGGAGTATTTCTTTGATTTCACTAATGCTCTCAATCAAAATATGTAAGCCCTTGTATCTCCTAATAAAGCCAAAAAAGAGGACTACTGGTGCATCATGATCTATTTGTAATTTTTCACGTGCTTTAACAGGATCGGATGGGGCACCAAAACTATCATAGAGCGGATGAGGAGCATAAACCTTAGGGCAAGATAAATTCATGGAATCAATATCTTTACCAACCGAGGAAGACATGACAACACACCCCTTGATAGCTCTGAAGAAGTAACCCCCTAATGCAATATCTCCAAGACGACGTTCGTGAGGCAGGGCGTTGTCAACTACCGCAATTGACTTAATTCCACGGTAAGAGAGCAAACGGGCGATTGTACCAAATGCTGGTGCAAAAAAGGGAAGCCAGTATCTGAAAATCACAATGTCCGGCTCCATTTCTTGAATTCTTCTTGATGCCTTCCACCACGAAAATGGATTCAATGAATCAATCAGCCGCTCTGCGTCCACAGCACGATCTGGAACAGCTTGGGTTTCGTACTGAGTTTTCCCAGGGAAAAGGAAATTAGGATATTGGCGAGTAAACGTGATTGCTGAAACATGATACCCTCGTTCTACAAAACCCGTCGCCATTCTCTCGGACAGATGTGCAATACCCCCACGAAAAGGATACATTGGTCCAACAAGAACAATCCTTTGAGGGTTACTATCTAATGGTATAGCTTCCATATGCGTACTTGTACATCTTTATCTATTGATCCCCACGGTTGGATGAGAACTGTTTAATGGTAGATTTACATAGTGTAAGCATTACAACGAACCACCGAATCACAGAACATAGATCCATCAAAGTTAGATCAGTCCTCCAGCGAATACAACACGTGATCTACCACCATAGATTGATCGGATCATCATTCTACAAGATATTGCTACTTGAATGGCGAAATTCCCCGTAAATGACACACCAGTGCGGTGATCATAGTCAAAACTAGAATTTGATCGTGGTTGCAAGTTTCTCAAGTTGCTTCTCAACCTATACAACAATTCCATCATCAAATTTGTAGAACTCTCGCTAATTCAACAATTTGAATCATTGCAACTGAAATATTCCTAGTTGTCATGAATCATGATTGCTGAAATATACACATATTTCGAATGTTACCGAACATTTACCTTTTCCTGCTACTCATTGGATATCCTGTTTGGGATCGTTCTAATAACGATAGAACTTGAGTCATAACATGCTTCCAGTAGGAATACATCTCAATGGGTATGAAATCTCCTCGGTGATTGGCCAAGGAGGGTTTGGAATCGTATACAAAGGCAGACATCAAGAACTAGGAATTGATGTGGCTATCAAGGAGTATTTTCCATCTCAAATATGTATTCGTCAAAATGGACTTGTAAAGCCGAGCAAATTAGAGTTTCAGGAATCCTACAACGAGGGACTGGATCGATTCGTCAAGGAGGCGAGGCAGTTGGAAAACTTTCACAATTGTCCGAATATCGTCACCTGCAGGGACCTCTTTATGGCGAATGGTACAGCCTACATTGTGATGGAATATGTTCTTGGAGTTCCTTTATCCGTACTTCTTGAGCAGAGAGAAAAGCGTGGAAAACCATTGAACGAAAGTGAGCTTCTTCAGGTCATACTCCCAGTATTAAGAGGGCTTCAAGTTGTACATGAATCGGGGGTATGCCATCGAGATATTAAGCCATCCAATATAATTATACGCCGCGATGACAGTGTGCCCGTATTAATTGATTTTGGTGCTGCGAAACATGAAATTTCCCAACATACAAAATCATTTGCACCCTACTCAGATGGGTACGCAGCGATAGAGCAAGTTGGAGAGGGAGACATTGGCCCTTGGACAGATATCTATGGTATAGGTGCACTGATGTGGCGGATTGTGGCTGGGGGGAATCCTCCATTTGATCCACCAATTCCCATGAACTCGCAAAAAAGAGCATTTGATCTGATGCATGGGCGAGAAGATCCTTTGCCATCATCAACAGTAATCGGTGCTGAGCGGTTTTCACATCAAATACTGCAAGCCATAGATGATTCGCTGATCATCAATGTTAAAAATCGTATTCAAAGCTGCAAAGAACTCATGGAAAGGCTTGATTCAGTGACTGGAAATTCATTCCCTCAGAGTCATTCATCTAAGCCTACCTCTGCAATCACAAATCAAGAAACCATTGTAGATACGTCGGAGCAAAATGATTTCAAAAGATCTTCTAATCACACATCACGAAAATCACGAAAACCTTTAGTTTGGGGATTAACCTGTGGTATCATCCTCTTGCTACTCACAATATTTGCATTGTTCAGGATGAATGAAGGTGAGAGTATTGAAAACATCATGGCGGATGCTCAAAGTGGGGATGCGGATGCTCAATTCAAGCTTGGTCTTGCCTATGACAATGGTTTATTCGGAATGCCAGAAGATCTTACAGAAGCAGTCAAATGGTACGATCGTGCTGCTCATCAAGGACATGCAGAAGCACAGCTGAGTCTTGGGTTTATATATGACCTCGGACAGGGAGTCGTTGAAGACGATGAAGAAGCGGTAAGATGGTACCGTGAGGCTGCAATTCAGGGGCTTGCAATGGCACAATATTCACTTGGAACCATGTACTATATGGGCAATGGTGTAGAGGAAGACAATCTTGAGGCCTTCAGATGGTTCAGTCTAGCAGCTGAACAAGATCTTGCAGAGGCACAATACAATATTGGAGATATGTACTACTATGGCCACGGGGTTGAAGAAGATTACTCCGAAGCCATGGAATGGTACGGACTTGCGGCCCAGCAAGATCATGCCGCTGCCCAGTTCAGTATTGGGGTCATGCATTATTATGGCTATGGGGTTGCTGAAGACCATAGCGAGGCACTCAAATGGTTTCGGCTCGCCGCCGATCAAGGACTTCCCACCGCACAGTATAGTGTTGGAGATATGTATTACTATGGTCAGGGGGTTCAAGAAGACAATCTTGAGGCACTGAAATGGTACAGATTGGCAGCCGATCAGGAGCTTTTCCCTGCACAGTATCGTTTGGGGGACATGTATTACTATGGCTTTGGGGTTCAGGAAGACAAGCTTGAAGCCATGAAGTGGTACAAACTTGCTGCTGATCAAGGATTTGCAGATGCACAATATCAGATTGGAGAAATGTATTTTTATGGTCATGGAGTCCAAGAAGATAATGGTGAGGCCTTGGAGTGGTATCAGCTCGCAGCTGAGCAAGGTCATGCGGATGCTCAATTTAGTATAGGTATCATGTACTCCTATGGTTACGGGGTTCCAGAAAACTATCGTCAGGCACTCAGGTGGTTTCGCCTTGCCGCGAATCAGTGCCATGTGGATGCCATGAAATTTCTTGCAGAATACTATTCAAACTCAGAAAATTATGTCTTGGCGTATGCTTGGCTTCATTCTGGCTTGGTATTCATGCCAGAGGATGAAGACTTTGAGAGATTGAATTCTACTGTCCGCCCCCAGTTAACTGGATATGCTCTCCGTCAAGCGGAGCGGTATTCAGCTCAAATCATTGCTGAATGCCCACAATAATTCGCTACACGATTGGACTGCACAGATTCAATCAGGACATTGTAATTGATCCTATTTGCCAGTTCATCAAGATCATTTTGAAAATAATCATGCAACCAGTCTTGAAATGAAACCGTTGAATGTGGTGTTGTTTTAGTGACTAATCTTAATGTGATTTAGCAGTCATGCTCGCACCTCACACCATTATTCATGGGTATGAAATCCTCTCTGTTCTCGGAACTGGAGGTTTTGGGATTATCTATAAAGCTAAGCATCCATCTCTTGGGATTGATGTCGCACTCAAGGAGTTCTTCCCAGTAGAATTGTGTATTCGTCAAAATGGTATTGTCCAACCAAGTAAAGAAGAATTTCGGGAATCATTTCAAGAGAGCCTGGACCGCTTCATCAAAGAAGCAAGACAACTTGAAAATTTTCGGGAGTGTCCAAATATTGTGACTTGTAGAGACTTATTCAATACAAATGGTACTGCATACATTGTGATGGATTACATTCATGGAGTTCCTCTGTCAATACTTTTAGAACAAAGAGAGAAACAAGGAAACCCATTTACAGAAAATGATATGCTACAGGTCGTTCTCCCAGTCTTAAATGGATTACAACTAGTTCATGATGCCGGTGTATGCCATCGTGATATTAAACCCTCAAATATCATAATTCGCCGAGCCGATAGTGTACCTGTTCTCATTGATTTTGGAGCTGCGAAGCATGAGATCAATAGACATACAAAGTCTTTTGCCCCATACTCAGATGGATATGCCGCATTAGAACAAGTCGGAGAAGGAGATATTGGCCCATGGACGGATATCTACGGTGTCGGAGCCCTAATGTGGAGAATGGTTGCTGGTGGAAACCCTCCGTTTTCCCCACCTATTCCAGTAACCAGCCAAAAAAGAGCATTTGAATTGATGTATGGTCGAGAAGATCCACTCCCATCAGCAAAACTTGTTGGACACAGCCGATTCAATGAAGAGATTCTTCAATCCATTGATGATTGTTTGGTTGTCAATCTCCGAAACCGAATTCAAAATTGTAATGAACTTTTGAATGAAATTCGTCCTAGATTTTCGCAAGAGTTAAATCCTCCACTGAAAGAAAAAACGTCTTCCGATCAACAAGAAAATTATCATGTTCAATCATCTGATACTGAATCACTGTATCGCCAAATCGATCAAATTAAATTAATTGAAACAGAATCTTTTAGTGCATCTAGTTACATTTATGACCTTGGCGTAAAATATGCTCATGGCCAAGGGGTAGAAAAAAATGATGAAATAGCATCAAATTTATTCTTGCAAGCTGCAAATCTTGGACATGTTGAAGCACAGTATGAGATAGGTAATAGATTTTTGGATGGTGCTGGAATAAACAAGGATGAACAAGAAGCTGTTAAATGGTTAAAGTTAGCGGCTGATGATGGTCACCTTGACGCATTATTTTCTCTTGCTCAGAGATATTTTAAGGGACAAGGGACATTAAGAAACGATCGGGAGGGTTTCAGATGCGTCCAAATAGCTGCAATTCATGGACATATTGATTCACAATATTTTCTTGGCAATCATTCCAAAAAACGGCAAGCCGTTAAATGGTATCGCAAGGCCGCGGAACAAGGGCATGCAGATTCCCAGTTTGAGCTTGGCATTTGTTATTTCAACGGAACTGGAGTAACTAAAAACAACTCCAAAGCTGCTGAATGGCTCAAAATGGCTTCAGATCGGGGCCATAAAAATGCAAGAAAAAGATTAGAATTTGTTTTTCGCTCGGGAGTTACACGGTTCGATTATAAAGGTATATTATTAAGATTACTAAGATTATTTTTGGGATCTGGGTTGGCTATTGGATCATTATTATTATTATTGTCTTATACCCCAGGTTTTAATAGTGATTTCCTTAGTTTTTTGTTTCCATATGCCCTTGCGGTATTTATGGTGTTCTGGTGGGGGCTTTGGCTAATTGTTACCACATTTCAACGGGTTAAATTTAATATCGTGATTATCATGATTATCATATTTCTGTCGATTAATGCTTCGTTATTTATATTCATAAATCATCTATCTCCATAGCAAACCTTGGTCGTCTCTTTTTAAGTTCATTAATTGTGATGATAACTTCAACCAATGAGTTCTGTTAATCTTTTAGATCTGAAGGAATCAAATAGTCGAGTGATAGGGGTTCTTATTGCCCTTGCGATCGCATCGGTTCTGATTACGATCTTTTCATTATTGTTGCCGATACCGCAAACAGGGACCAACCGAATTTATCTCTCGGATATTCTGTTTGATCGTGGTAGTGTTCGCTATCCCTTCACCATTCAAAATCTGATGTGGTTCATGTTTTCGGTTGGAATTGCAGAAGTCATCCTGCGCTTTAATCGTGCCAATCTGGAACTAAAACAGCTGAAAATGCGAATCCTTCCAGATGATGATACGAGTATCCTACGCTCCAAAGATCTTATCCCGATTTTTCGGAAAATCAAAGAGTCTAAACGCCGTCAGGATCACCGACTCCAACGGCTCATTCTACGAGCCATTCAGCAATTCCAAATCAGCCAATCGGCGAATCAAGCAAGTAGCCTGGTCAATTCAAGTTTGGAACTTATGCAACATGAGATTGATCTGAAGTATAATATGCTCCGCTATGTGGTTTGGCTCATTCCTACCCTTGGATTTATTGGAACGGTCATTGGGATTGCACTTGCTCTGTCAGCAGCCAATGACATGCCGAGTTTAGAAGATTCTGAGGCGATCAAGATGTGGTTTGGAGCCATGACAACGAAACTTGGTCTCGCGTTCAATACAACATTCCTAGCTTTGGTGATGGCTGCAATTTTAGTCTTCTTACAACATATTGCTCAGGGACGTGAGGAATCCGGTCTCAACGGGATTGGACAGTATGTTTTAGATCATCTCATCAATCGTTTATACGAAGAATAAACTTCATTCAAATGGCAAAAAAACTGAACAAGGACGGGCTTCCCGAAGACGTTCCTACCATCATTCCCGACAAAGGGAGTGATTTATTTCGTGATCTAAATCTTGGACAGGATGACGAGTCTCTAAGGATTCCTGATGATCCACCAACTCGGATCGCCCAGGGAAATATGCCTCCGAATGCAGGGTCAGGCTTAGAGCCTTCTACTGGTGAACCGTTGACAAAAGTCATCATTCGATCTGGACCATCTTCTAAAGCTCATGAATCGTTAAAAACCCCCAATATCAGTTCAAATCTTCCATCTGATCCCGTTGTAGGATGGTTGGTAATCATTGATGGTCCTGGAAAAGGGGTATCATGTCAACTTGGATCTGGGCAGAATACTGTGGGACGTGGAATGCAGGCACGGGTGCGTATAGACTTTGGAGATGATGAAATTTCCCGAGACTCTCAAACGATCATTACCTATGACCCTAAGCACAATAAATATTACATCCAGCCCGGTATGGGAACGAATCTAACCTATCTTGAAGGTGAACCAGTGTTGTCCCCTACCCCACTGAGTTCTGGAAGTAAAATTGTGACTGGTTCCACTACGTTGCGCTTTATTGCATTCTGCGACGAACAGTTTACATGGTCTGATTAAGCGACTCCACATGGATTCAATTGCTGGTGGTCAGATTCAAGGCGCACGAGAATATCAACAAGACGCATTCTCCTACCTTGAATGGAAACAAAACCACTACTTGATGATCTTAGCCGATGGTATTGGTGGAGCCAAAGGCGGGAAAATAGCTTCTGATATCGCTGTCAGAGAGTTCAAGAATACATTTACTTCTGATCAATCTACATCCAGTATCAGAGATCGACTCATCAATTCTCTTCAAGCCGTAAACGATGCTCTTTACATGGAGAAAAAAGAGCATCAAACAATATCAACTCTGGGTGGGACAACGATCATTGGAGCAGTTGTCATTGGACATCAATTCTACTGGATCAGTGTTGGAGATAGCCCACTCTGGTTGATTCGGGGACGGAGTATTGCCCAACTCAATGAAAATCATTCCATAGGAGCCATCCTTGATAAGCGTGCACAAGCTGGTGAAATTTCTTGGGAAGCTGCCAAAAATTCTGATAAACGTAATCATCTCGTGTCAGCAGTATTAGGTGCAGAGATTGATTATGTTGATGCTCCAACTGATCCTATTGTATTACATCCAGGAGATGTGCTTATTTGCGCAAGTGATGGCATTGAAACATGCTCAAACGATGAAATCCTCCAAATTGTAACGGCAGGTCGCCCTTCTCCTCATGACATTGTAGAAGTCCTATTAGAATCAGTTGTTGCAATGAATCGTCCAAGACAGGATAATGCTTCCTTAATCGTTTACCGTTATCGATAAATAATCGCTCTTATGCTTCAACGCATCTCATTTTGTTTTTTGATCTGCTTTCTAGCAATGGGACTGATATCCCCAAGTGCTGAAAGCACGATCTATAAGGTAATCATTTACTATGAAGGCGAGGAAACCGCACAGGCAATGGGAATCTGGGTTGCTGAAAACCGGTTATTGACCTCGGAATCCATTCTACATTGGGGAGATCAATTTTTCATTGAGAATCCAGAAACAGGTGCTCGCTATTTGGCAGAGATTCAGTCATCCTCGGAATCCTTGGTTCTTCTGTTTGCCCAAGGATTACCTTCCTCCAATGCTCCTACGCTTTCTCATGAACCCCCTCAATCTAATTCCCATGCACACTTCCCTTCAATAGATAGCGATCATGTTAACGTTCTATTGAGTCATCAATACCTTTCACCGACTTCGCTGATCTATCGTTTTTCGATAGATGTGGACTCATACATGATTGGTTCTCCACTTTTGAATCGATGTGACCAATTGATTTCTGTCATTTCAGGTGAATTAGATTCAATGGGGAATTTGACTGGATTTAGCGAGAGCTATTCATTGTTGACATCATTCCTCCAGTTAAATGGCATCTCTTTAGCGACTGCTCCCACCCCCTGCCCTACTGTGGCTACGCAACTCTCTCAAGCTGAGTCTCTGAGTACTTCACTTCAACAAGATCTTGATTCTCTAAAAAGTCAACTGACCGAGTTAGAGGATTCCAGTACAGCAGCTATCAATCAGACGGCTGAACAGCTTGAAATTATCGGGCGACAGAAAGATTCTCTTGCAACACAGATTGCTGAAGCTGACTCCATGTTGGCCATTCAAGATTCCGTTCTCATTGAAAGTGAACAACTTCAATCTCAACGTGATAGTCTGGTGCTTTTAGATAGCTTGGCCCGTCGTCAATTGTCTGCCCAAGAAGAAAATAATCGCAGGCAAATATTCTTGATTGGAGGAATTTCCTTCCTTTTGATTTTGCTAGCTGTTTTCTTTTTATTTCTATTCTGGAGACGAAAGCAAGCCGCAGAAGAAGAACTCTTGGATAAAGATGATGAGCTACGTAAGGCCGAAGGTGTTATTGAGCAAAAATCTGCAACGTTTTCGGATATACTTCTACATGGTCATGGACCCAATGGTAGCGAAATTCGGCTAAAAATCAAGGGTGATGTTCTTGCTCAGAACGATGAGGGAGTTATCATCGGACGCTCCTCCGCCCACTCTGATTGTGTCATTGCCGAAGGAAGCGTATCCAGACAGCATGCAAGAATCACTTTAACTGGGAGCACGCTCATGATTGAAGATCTCAATAGTTTGAATGGAATTATGCTCAATGGGGAGAAACTCGTTCCGGGTAAAACGTATTCCCTATCTCAGGGATCAATGATCGTTTTAGGAGATGTAACGTTGTCCATTAAGATCTTGGGATGAAGCATCAGCGCAGAGAACTTAATGTATTTTCTATGTCCGCATTGGATCTATTTGCGTCTGGAATGGGGGCGTTTGTTTTGCTTGCAGTGACTGTAATGCCGTTTTTCCCGAATACAGAAACGTCATCCCAAAGAGAAAACATGCAAGCCGAGCTTGAATCCGCTCAATCAAGGTCTGAGGACTTGGAAGATTTGGTCATGACCCTCAGTCAAGCAACATTCAGGATCCCAACTCTGGATATCGTGATTTGCCTGGATATTACGGGAAGCATGTATGGCCAGATTGATGGACTCAAAGCTGAGATTTCAGCACTGTCGGAAGTGTTAGATAAAATTTCCCCTTCCGTAGGTATTGGAATTGTTGCTTTTGGTGATCGTCGGTATCGACAGCCGATCTATGATCTGGATATTACCGAAACAACCAATATGACGACGATTCAGAGTTTCGTTGATGACCTGACTCCTGGGATGAACGATCCTGATTCAAATTTGAACAGTGATGGACCCGAGGCGGTTACCACAGCATTAGAACATGCGACCACATTGTCCTGGCGATCAGAAAGTGAGACTAGATTCATTATCGTGATTACCGATAATGCGGCATACCCAGACAGAGAAACAGCTGCCATCACGGCCGCTACAAGTTTTTCCTCCGTAGAAGATCAACATGTCTCAACTGTGCGAGCTCAGATCAGGGGTTTTGCCGATGATGACCAAGAAGCACTGCGGTTTTTGAAAGAACTCGCTGAGGCAGGTCAAGGAAATTTTGTGGATGCTGCAGGTGGAGAGTCCATCTTAAGCAGTTTATTGCTGGCTATCTTATGAGTTATTGCAATGACACTATTTTCTTTGACATGATTGGGAATTTGATGATCCAGAAATTCTGTATGAAACGGATCAAGCCAATTGAAGAGATTCATTACAAAGACTTCCATCTCTTGAAACCCTCTTGTCAATCCAAGATCTATGCAATCCGTATGGACTGGTCAAAGTTTTTCTCTCCCGCTCCAGCGTTATTGATCAACTTAGTCCGGCCTTTTTTCTCATCATAAAAATAAATACACTCAATGAATTCTTCTGATCCGATGGAAAACTCCATCAATTCTACTACCAGCGATCTGATATATGTAGGGTTTTGGAAACGATTTGGTGCGTCGCTGATTGATTACATTATCGTTCTTTGCATCACGCTTCCAATTCTTATGTTCTACTATGGAGAGTCTTACTGGACTAACGATGATTTGTTAGAAGGACCGTTTGATTTCTTTTTGTCTTTTGTATTTCCTGCGGTAGCTACGATCTGGTTTTGGGTTGCAAAACAAGCAACACCTGGGAAAATGGCAATCCATGCAAAGATTATTAATGCAAAAACGGGGATGGCTCCCACTACTGGTCAATATATTGGACGATATTTCGGCTATGTTTTATCCACTCTTCCTCTTGGATTGGGGTACATTTGGATAGCATTTGATCCTAAAAACCAAGGATGGCATGACAAGCTTGCTGGAACTGTGGTAGTTGCACCCAAGGTTGTAGAAAGAAAAGAAGTGTCCTTTGAGGGCAATTAATGGTCTGATTTAGAAGCCACAGACATTCATTCTGATTATAAATGTTATGATGAACATCTCTTTCTGGAATATGTTAGTTTAACTCCGAGTTGATCCAACTGATGAGTATGTTCTTAGTATCTTTAAATTCCCCTGACTATAATGTCAGTAAATTACTCATGAATGATGAGACTTCATCATGGTGCATCTTTACCTATTTGTAGTGACTTAAGAAAATGTTATCTAATTGGAAACATTTTCTCCATATTTATCCGGTCTTATCACTTGGATGGTATAATCCTTTACACTGCAAGTAACTGGTAATACTGTTTAGTATGAACCAATTATTGTAAGATTTATAGGTTAGTTAATCAACTTTGTTAAATCATTTATTGGTGAAATTTCTGACTACGCTTAATTATAGGACTCACAGTGGGTTGTTTAGACCTCATTGAAACAACCCGCTGATAGAGAAGTATCTGATACCTTTCTGGTTTTCAATCGTTAAATTACTTACCTTAAAATGCAGAATCAATGAGTAATCGGCAATGGAGTGGTGCACGTTGGTGGAAGTTTGACTTACACACCCACACCCCTGCGTCCAATGATTATGGTAAAGGACCTGAATATGAACGCTTGAAGCAACTTACGCCCAGAGACTGGTTGCTTGATTATATGCAAGCGGAGATTGATTGTGTGGCTATTACCGATCACAATACTGGTGCTTGGATTGACCAAGTTAAGGACGAGCTTCATTTAATGGAAAATAACCATCCTCAGGGGTTTAGGCCTTTATATTTGTTTCCTGGGGTTGAAATTTCTGTTAATGGAGGTATTCATTTACTAGCTATTTTTGATCGTGACAAGACTAAATCAGACATTGATTCCTTACTGGGTAGCGTAGGATATAAATCTGAAAAAGGTACAAGTGATTCTGACACGAATCGGTCCTTAACTGATGTGATTCGTGAAATTGTTTCAGCGGGGGGAATACCTATTCCTGCACATGTTGACAATCAAAAAGGATTATTTAAATTAAGTGGTAATTCACTAACACAAGCATTAAACAATAAAAGTATTTTCGCTGTAGAGCTGACTGATCCTAATTATGTAAAACCTCAAGGTTACACAGATCAAAAAATTAGTTGGACCGAAGTCCTTGGATCCGACAGTCACCATCCATCGGATGTTTCTGATACAAAATATCCTGGCAGTCATTTTACTTGGATTAAAATGGGTACTCCATCAATTGAAGGATTGCGTTTGGCTTTGCTAGACGATTCTTTTTCGGTGATTCGATCTGATAGTCAGACTGAAAATCCAAATGTTTTTGCGGAAATGACCTTAGAATCTATGGAGGTTTCCCAAGCTCGTTATCTCGGACGATCCGAAACATTTAATGTCAGATTTAACCCTTGGCTCAACTCCATCATCGGTGGAAGAGGAACTGGTAAATCTACTCTTGTTGAATTTCTACGTACTGCTATGAGGAGGGAAGACGAATTACCCAATGATTTTCGTAAGGAATTGGTTAAATATAGAGAGGTATACAAAAATAGAGAAGATGGAGGGCTCCTAACGGAAGAAACCACTATTAGGGTCTACTATCGAAAGGATAATACCCTGTTTCGCATACAGTGGAGTCCAAATGGTAATCTTACACCCATTGAACAACAAACTTCTGAAGAAAAATGGCATCCCTCTGAGGGGGATATCCCTCATAGGTTTCCGGTACGAATATATAGTCAAAAACAGATATTTGATCTTGCAAAGAAACCTCTTGCTTTGCTTAGAGTCATTGATGAAGCTCCGCAAGTAAATCATCGAAACTGGATGGAGCAGTGGAATCAAGAAGAGAATAAATTTTTTTCGCTCTGCTCTGAAGTCAGAGAATTAGAATCTCATCTATCTCAAGAATCTCGATTGCGTGGTGAACTGGAAGATATCAAAAGAAAATTGAGTGTTTTTGATAGTGCAGGATATTCTAAAATATTGAAGAATTTTCAAAAGTTGACTCGTCAAAAACGTAGCATCAGAGATTGGGAGTTAACTTGGGAAAATGTTCCCGAAAAATTACGTAAATTGGCTGATCAAATGGTTCCAGACTTTCTTCAAAATGAAACCTTTCTTATCAGTTCAGAGTCTGATTCTGAATTACAAGGCTATGCTAATAAGGTATGTATGTCTTTTGAGAATTTCTCAAACGAACTTAAGTCTATGGCTACAAAAGCCGATCAGATTTTATCTCAGTGGCATCAAGATATTTCTTCCTCCTCTTGGAAAAATACTGCGAGGCTCGCCGAGAAAAATTATCATGAATTAAACGATTATCTTGCGAAAAAGGAACAGAATAATCCTTTGATTTATGGTCAATTACTTCAAGATCGGCAATTGAAGGAAGATCAATTGGAAGATGTTCTTGTATTTAAGGAACGGATTAAAGAACTGAGTATTCAGATACAAGATCAACTAGATAGGATGGTTACACTTCGGAGAACTCTGACGCAGAATCGTACCCAATTTTTATCTGAAGTATTGAATGGGAATCCATACGTTCGTATAAAAGTAGTACCTTACGGAGCACGGAATGCTGCTGAAATAGAGTTTCGTAAGTTACTTCAAAGGGAAGGGGCAGGTTTTGAAAGAGATATAGGTTCCCCAGATGGGGAAGGATTACTTGGTAAAATTTTTCGAGATAAAGAAGCCTCTACTAGAACTATTGAGAGAAATCTAATGGATGTGAAAAAAGATATCAGGAATATCGCATTTAAAAAAGATGACGTGTCAGTTAAAGATCAGAGATTTTCTAATCATCTTTCTAAACTTCCCCCTGAATTGATTGATCGTATAGATACCTGGTTTCCCGAAGATTCACTTGATGTTCAATATTGTGCAACTGGTAGGAAGGAACGCTTCCTTTCAATCAAGGAGGGTTCCCCCGGACAGAAGACAGCTGCGCTATTGGCTTTTCTACTTTCTTATGGAGATGAACCTTTGATTCTTGATCAGCCCGAAGATGATTTAGATAATTTACTTATCTATGATCTGATCGTTATGCAGTTGCGGAGCCAAAAACGTCAACGTCAGTTAATTATTGTTACTCATAATGCGAATATTGTTGTGAATGGTGATTCTGAATTAGTCCTATCACTCACTCCAATACATGGTGAATCAAAAATAGGTTCTATCGGTTGTCTTCAAGAGAAGAATGTTCGTGAAAATATCTGCACGATAATGGAGGGTGGTCGTAAAGCATTTGAAAATCGTTTCCGTAGAATTGCAACCGGTAAAATTGATGGTGAATAATCGAAGAGAACTGCTCCGCCGAATTAGATTAGGAGAGGATAGTTCAATTGAATTCAAAACTATTGTGTTTGAAGGAGGAAAAATTCATGGACCATCTCGTAAGAAACTAGCCAATGAAATTGCTTCACTTGCTAATTCTCAGGGAGGTACCCTAGTTTTGGGTGTAGATGATACTACACGGGAGACAGTTGGAATACCCCTTGTACATTTGGATGATGTAGAGCGTTATATATATGAAATTTGCGATGACAGTATCGCCCCACCAGTAATTTTTACCTTGTCCAGAATGGAAATTCCCGACAGTTCCGGTACATTACGGATAATTATAAAGATCGATATTCCTCGTAGTCTATTTGTTCATGAAAGCCCCGGTGGATATTTTCACCGATTAGGAAGCTCAGTGCGAAAAATGAGACCTGAATATCTGGCCAGAATGTTTCAACAACGTAGTCAGGCACGATTGTTCCGATTTGAAGAGCAGCCCGTTCCTGAGTCAAACATTGCTGATCTAAGCCAAGAACTTTGGCAAAGGTACATCACCATATCGGATGAATCCATAGAAGTTGTTCTTGAGAAACGCTCACTCTTGGCAAAAGAGGAAAATGAAGATCTGTCAGCTTCTGTTGCGGGCATCTTATTTTGCTGCCCACAACCGGAACAATTCTTGCCCAACGCATATATTGAAGCCGTCCGTTACAGAGGAATTAAGCAGGATTCCAACTATCAAATTGATGCTCACAGAATTCGTGGGCCATTATACCGCCAGATAAATGATGCAATGACTTTCCTCTTGAAAAACCAATTTATCGGAGCAGTAAAAAGGCCTCATCGCATTGAAAAGCCACAGTTTAATGAACGGGCAGTATTTGAGGCAATTGTTAACGCTGTGGCTCACAGAGATTATTCAGTTTATGGCTCAAAAATCAGATTTTTCATGTTTGATGATCGCTTAGAGATTTATTCACCTGGTTCCCTTCCGAATTCTGTCAACATTGAAAATATGCACCTGCGTCAGTCAACCCGGAATGAACTGATCAGTAATCTGCTTTCTGAGACACCTATATCCGAATCTATTCAAAATATAGGCCGCAATTACTACATGGAAAAGCGCGGGGATGGCGTACCTATTATATTAAATGAAAGCGAAAAACACTCTGGTAGCAGGCCAGTCTATCAACTCATTGATGATTCCGAATTATTATTAACTATTTATTCTGCCAATACTCAAGATATCAAGTGATTAGACTTGGTTCCAATCCCCATTCGTCATGACATCTCAAGATAGGATGAATCAAACTGGAACTGAAGACTGTTTGTTATATTCAGTTGTTATGACGGTTCTCTATTGCATAATGATTGCCTTGTAATTTCCTATATCACTTGCAAATTCATGTTATGGCTTATTATTTAGTCACGAGACGCTGGGGCACTCATTGGGCTGTGATTTAATTATTCCATCCCTAACGATAAGGCCCCATTCAAACTCCCTGTCCAAAAGTATTAAAAATACTGAACAGACTCAGCACCAATAATGCTTATCTTCACCTCGGCCTCACCCAGATAAAACTGAAGTTTTTCAGCATAATGAATTCATTCTCTAAGAAACTTATTGAAGTGGCACTTCCTCTCAGTGAGATAAATGTAGCATCTTCGCGAGAGAAATCAATACGCCACGGTCATCCTTCTACATTACACCTATGGTGGGCTAGACGCCCCTTAGCAGTTGCTCGAGCAGTCATTTTCGCTCAAATGGTGGATGATCCATCAGAGTATATAGATG
>JAPOUL010000156.1 GCA_026708685.1 Bacteroidota bacterium | reverse complement strand
CTTAACGGATAACACATCAGATCCTAAGAGAGTGGCGGGTTCAAGAATTACCCTCACTACCATAGAGGATGGACCTGATATACAGGATATAGAGGATGTTGCAGAAGTGGATCTATTGAACACCGCACAGACATTCATCCTACAATCTGAATATCAATGGACGAATGAAACCAATACTTTTAGCGAGACCCAAACGTTTTTAGAAAGTGATGGTAAGCCATACGATCTCTCTATCGGTACAAACCGAAGTTATTTAGACGCTTTCAGACAATATCTACCAGTATTCTATCTTGGATCATTACGAACTTCAAGGGACGAATTTTCAAGAAGTTCATCACAGTTTTGGTATCAACTGATAGAGTCTGTAAATATTCCTATTGAGAGAGAATCTGAGATTTTACATGAACTCAAAAGAGTAAATGAACGGATTGTAAAAGCAGATCCTCGTATGGGAAAGATTGCTGACATTCTCAATAATACCACAAAAATTGCATTTCAAAATCAGGGTAGTGGTAATGCAGGTTTGAGAACGCTACCGTCGGATATTTCGGAAATATTCAGCCATGCCCAAGTGATTCTTCAGCAGAACCCCAACGCACCCTGGTTGTCAATTCTAGATCATGGTGAAGGTGCACAGAGTCTTTTAATCCTCTTTCTGCTTCAAGCATTCATTGAGTGTCTAATGTTTGAGCAAAATAAAATTCGGAGAGAACCAATCCTTATGATTGAAGAACCAGAAACACATCTTCACCCACATGCGGTTCGTTCTCTTTGGTATCATCTCCAAAATTTGCCAGGACAGAAGATTATTACCACACACTCACCCTATTTCGTTCAACATTGTCCCATTCGAACTTTACGATTGGTGCGATTATCTGAATATGGTACCGAGGTGAATTCAGTGCCCGACAGATTTTCTGCAAAGGTTCCCGAGTCTTCCCACCTTCTGACTCTCTCAAAGGAGTTTCCAGACATCAATGTTCAGCAATCACCACCTGTCCTAACAGTTAAGGGGATTCTTGATGAAAAGACTCTTCAAAAAATTGTTTCTGGTTACAGCGATCCTGTAATTCAAGATCAAGCCGAGAAGGTTCTGAATGACCTCAAAAAACGCTCTGATATTTATGTTGCAGACGATATGCTCCGATCTCTTGAGACGTTTGCTCAACGGATTCGAGGAGAGATCTTCTTTGCAGTACGATGGTTGATTGTGGAAGGTCAAACTGACTACGTTATTGTACATGCTCTTGCACATGCGATGGGGTACAATTTGGATAGTTATGGTATTTCAGTCATTGATGCTCAAAATAACGGCAAGCCTATTTTCTTTGGAATACTTGCACATGCACTCAACATTCCGTGGCAGGCGGTTTTTGATGGCGATGATGCAGGTCGTGAATATCTTCAACAACTCAATCAAATAGGGTTAAATGATTCAGAGGTGGGTCAACGGTGCCACACTCATGAGGTGGGAGATCTGGAATCGCAACTGATTGCGGATGGGTTTGCCTCCGATTTACGAGTAGTTTTAGCAGAACTCGGGATCCCCAATGCTGAAAATCTTCCAGAATCAGATATATTGTCTAACTTAAGGAAGAGAAAACTTTCTTATGGAACTGTATTTGCGGAACATCTACGCCATAAAAGTGATCTAACCAGTAATATGTTACGGGCATTCCAGATTGCTATCAATAACTTATGCAAGCCTCATGAATCACAAATTTGATACATTGTTGAATGAACTAACGCCTGTTCAGCATACAGTTGTGAATTGGCAAAAGGGACCTCTTTTTGTGCTTGCGGGTCCAAGATCTGAAAAAAGTAAAGTTCTTGCTCTTCGCATAGCCCACTTACTGATTGGCCGTAGAATCAATAGGCCCCGCGTGTTAATACTCACCTCATCAGATAAAGTCATTAAAGAATTGACTTTATATCTAAATTCCATGATTCCTGAGCTTATGGATCGGGTAAATTTCCGTAAACTTCATGAGTACTGTGCACAAATGTTACGTTTGCATGGTTTCAATATTGGAATAAAATCAGACTTCAGAGTATGTTCTCACATAAGTGATCGTTTATCTGTAGTTTATGATGCCATTCATAATGATTCGCAAGTTGCAGGTTATGACATACCACGTTTCCTTCCACTGATTGATCGCCTCAAATCCCAAGGACTCACTCCCGAAAATGCGAAAGATCTTTTTTCACAGGGTTTGGGTAGTTTATCAAGTGATGATATACGAACCCTATACCGAATATATCGTCGCTATGAGGATGTGCTGAAGGAGGAGCATGTAATGGACTACAATTCAGTGATTTCTAAGGTAACCAAACTTTTTGAGTACCCAAGGATGGTTGAGTATTACCAAAATGTTAATAACTATTGGTTGATAGATCACTTCCAAACAATGACTGACATTGAGATTCATTTATTACAGCGTATGTTTTCAAATGGGTTTCGTAAAATAACAGCTATCGCTGATGATGACCCTATGGCACCTGATCGGATCATTTTGCTCCAGGATAGGATGGCTCAAGTGGTTTCTGATTTGGGCTATGATGTGATTCAACTCCCTTCCAACATGGAATGCCCTCCTCAACTTGTTGAGGTTGCAAATCATCTCAGAGTTTATAGAACTCAACCTAATGGGAATCAATCATCACAAGCCCCATTAACCAACGGACAGCCTCTCAACACAGAGCTTATTCGATATGTTGAGTATTCCACTGACACGGATGAAGTATCTGGTATTGTTAGCGAAATTTTCAAGATGAATGACGATCAGCGGAGTCGTACTCTTGTTATAGCTCAGAGTCAATCGTTATTACAATTGATATATGACGAGCTACAGATAAAGGAAATCTATGCTACGATTCTTGTCCACCGAGATGATTTTGTTTCACCTAAAATGAGATGGATCATGGCCTGTTTAAGGCAAATTTTTCGGCCTCTTGATCTGCAAAACTTTGCCAAGCTTGTCCACTCGTTTAATGCGTTTTCCCCAACCGATATTGATTCTGATGATATTGTCGTTCACGCTACTGCTCAATCTACTATATATTTTTCTCTCTGGATTGATTTCGTTCAAAAGATCAAACTATCAGAAAACTTAACGGGATCGGTTGCAGCTTTCAAAAGTCTTCAGGAAAGATCCATTACGCCGGATGTCGCCATCCATGCTGTCATTGACCTCATGAATGATGAATCTGATGACCCAGATTTTCAAGACGACATACTCCTATGGAAGAGAGTTTATAAAAGTCTTGCGGGGGCAATAGATTTTTCGTCCATTGATACACTCCTTAAGAAATTTGACCACTGTCATCAAGACCTTTCTCCAAAAGATGGATCCGTATCTTTGTCGACCATTCAAGGGATGAAAGGTTTAGAATATGATACTATTTACCTCATGGGGTTGGCTGAGGAAATCCTGCCATCTTGGAGTAGTATTCAATATGAACATAGTAGCTTGCTTGATGAAGAGCGTCGTGCATGTTTTTTAGCCATCACGCAAACAAAAAAACGTGTGATTTTCTCAAGAGCAGATCACTACCATGGAGATCAGAAATCTCCATCAAGGTTTTTGGAGGAGATGGGTTTTCTACATGAGAAAGCATCAGGTAGTGAAGAGAAGATCTATGCTGAGGCACTTGCGTGATTGAAATCATCGTGGATGTTGAAATGAGCGTGTTTAATACGGACGATCCACGATCGCAGTTGAATTCCATTATTGAACCGAAAGTAGGTGTAAGAGCGTTTTGCTAATTCAAGAGCACCATAAGGATCCAATTAATTCAATTTCTGTATGGTCTAATGCAACAAAGCGTTCAATGGATTTTACAGAGAATGACAATTTGTGCTGAGTCATCTTTGGTGTACTTATTGTGATCAAGTCAAAAGAAAGAGAGGCAATAATCGATTATTAGGAGCTGCATACTTGAATGCCAAATTTTGCATGTTTTCCATCAAACGTATCTCTGATTTTCAGGTAGAAAGGGACAGATCTTTTAATTAACATAGAAGAAATTTCTGACATGGGTTTGGATACTGAGTCATTCACCCCTTAACGCGAAAAAAGGTATTGGTGAAATACCTGAGCTAATGGAGTTGTCCAGACATCTGGTGAGAGTATGATAGAGTGCGGAAAGGATGATGAAGACATTGAATCTTGGTTCATATCCAAATGGATATCAGATTTATTACAAAGTGAAATGACCATTACTGGCAAATACTTAATCAGTCGGGGATTCAAGGAGGGGAAAAGGATCGGAGCGATTCTTAAGGAATTTGGATCTCTTTTTGAGGATTTTCCTATTTGTGACGATTGGGGTAAAGTGGAGTTGATTCTCGAAAAGCATCGTGCTCAGCAGGATTTGGAGGATGCACAGAAACTGCAGACCATTCCTATGCTGAACATAAATCAGACGGTTCAACCGTTCTTTAACATCGTGGTTATAGATCCGATTGAGGAAGAGAATGTGGAGAAGGTCAAGTTGACCATAGAGGAGATGGTAAGAGTACCTACGGTGGTCGGTGTTGCTGTTTTCCCTGATGCCTGCCCATCCGGAAATTCTGCACCCGTAGGAACAGTGTTTGGTGCAAAGAATGCCATTCATCCCAGTTGGCATTCTGCGGATATTTGCTGTTCGATGTTTGCCACTAATTTTGGAAAGAGAGATCCGAAACTTGTTATGGATCAAGCATTTGATGTGACGCATTTTGGACGCGGTGGACGACCGAGGGAAGATGAGATTCCATTACCTGATCCATTGATGGAATTGCTCAAACATCACACGGAGGATAACCATTTTTTCAATGATCAGAAATTGCAGTATTGTATCCGATCTCACTTTGCAACGCAAGGGGATGGGAATCATTTTCTGTTTGTTGGCCAATCACAAAAGACAGGAGATACATGGATGGTAACGCATCATGGATCACGAGGGTTCGGAGCGAGGTTGTATAAGTCGGCGATGAAAATAGCTGAGACGCACAGGCAACGTATTTGTCCTGATGTACCGAAGATACACGCTTGGATTCCTTTTGATAGTGATGATGGATTGAATTATTTCAGGGCCTTAGAATACCTTTCCTCTTGGACTCAGGCAAGTCATCAAGCGATTCATTCACTGGTCAGTAAACCACTGAGAATCAAGGTGAGAGATCAATACTGGAATCCGCATAATCACGTATTCATGGAGAAGAAATCTGATGGGATTCCTATATTTTGGCATGCAAAAGGTGCCACACCAGTGGACCAAAAATTTATGCATGATACTAAAGGAGTACAGATCATTCCACTGAGCATGGCAGATCCGATTTTGCTGGTCACTGGAACAACGACGAATACCAACCATGGCTTTGCTCCACATGGTGCTGGTCGTAATATGTCAAGGACTCAGCACCGTAAATCAAAGGCTGGCCAAACGATAGAAGAAATTCTTGCTGAAGAGACGGCGGGTTTGGATATTCGTTTCTTCGGTGGTGATCCCGATATAACGGAATTACCATCGGCATACAAGTGTGCTGATACGGTAGAGTCCCAAATTAAGAGGTTCAATCTTGCAACGATTGTAGATAAAATTCAGCCGTATGGATCCATCATGTGTGGGCATCAGGATTGGAGCAGGCGGAGATGAGACGGATCGTGGATTACAACCTGCGATAACGGCATAAGTCAATTCGGATCGTCGTGTGTTGAGATGTTCCGTTTCAAGGGAGGGATTCCAGTTGTGAATATGGAATATCCAGAGCTAAGAACAAGGAATAGTCTGCTCCAATTCTTTACTGCTGTGATCCTACGGATCCACGCGCCAGCCAAGGACATCAGTTGGATCCTTGTCAAGCCCAATCTCTTCAGGAAGATGGATCAGTTTCAGAGAGGCCTCAGTGGCTAATGTTCCATCTGCGAGATAAATCATTCCAGTAGCCTGTGCATAATGTCCACGAAAGTGCTGTCGCTTTGCGACAATATGTAAGGACTCCTCAACGGGAACGGGATGGCGATACTTCACATCAAGTCGAACCGACATCATAAAGGAATGGAAATCGTCAATCAGGGATACACGCCCAACAATCTCATCCAGGATGGCAGCCTGAATTCCACCGTGGACAATGCCGGGATACCCTTCATAAGATTTGGAGACCACATAATGAGATTCAACCATGTCTTTGCCATTATCATAGAAAGACATGTATAAACCATGCGGATTGTTGCGCCCACACACAAAGCAGTTGTCACTATTGGGCTGCTTGTTCACCTTAGACGGCTTTGACCTCGGTAATCAACTCAGAAACGGAATCCTTAGCATCACCAAAGAGCATACGCGTATTTGGCTCAAAAAAGAGCAGGTTGGGGATCCCCGAATATCCGGGGCGCATGCTCCGTTTGAGAAAAACGACCGTCCCAGCTTGATCTACATTTAGGATAGGCATTCCGTAGATGGGACTTGACTTGTCATGGCGTGCCGCAGGATTGACAACATCATTGGCACCAATCACTAGGGCTACATCGGTTGATTCAAACTCGTGATTGATCTCATCCATCTCATACAGAGAATCGTAGGGTACATTCGCCTCAGCCAGAAGTACATTCATATGACCAGGCATCCGTCCAGCCACTGGATGAACTGCATATTTAACCTCAACGCCCATGGACTCTAAAACTTCAGCCAATTCACGGACTTGATGTTGGGCTTGTGCTACAGCAAGTCCATAACCCGGCACGATAATGACTTTTCGGGCATAACTAAGCATGATGGCCGTATCATCGGGAGTCGTGGATGTAATGGTTTTACCATCTACTAATTTTCCAGATTCTTCATCGTTGGAATCCCCCCCAAACCCACCAATCATGACCTGCCAGAACTTACGGTTCATGGCCACACACATCGTATTGGTCAGCATAATTCCCGAAGCTCCAACCAAGGCACCACTGATGATCAAGGCTGTATTGTTGAGGACAAATCCCGTAGCAGCTGCGGCCAATCCAGAGAGAGCATTTAAGAAGGCAACAATGACGGGCATGTCCGCTCCACCAATAGGGAGGACGATGAGGACTCCAAACAACAGGGATAAGCCAGTAAGAATCCAAAGACAGGTGATCGGATCTCCACCTAAAAATACCCATGTAATGGATCCAATGATAGATAGAGTAATACCTCCAAGCACGATGTACTGCCCGAAAAATTGAATCGGATTGCCCGTCATCTTCGCACTGAGCTTCAAGAAGGCAATTAAGCTTCCCGAAAAAGTAACAACACCAATGAACACACTCAGAAATGCAGCAAGATTTTGATCTGCCCCCGATTGTATAATTTCTGAAGTTGCGACCAGTGAAGACGCTAACCCACCGAACCCGTTAAACGCGGCCACCAGTTCAGGCATGGCCGTCATCTTGACACGTCTGGCCATCAAAGCACCAATGAATCCTCCAATCATCAAACCTGCAATCATCTCTGCAGGAGTCAGAATCTGGCGTAAAAATAACGTGCCAACCACAGCAAGAAGCATTCCTAGCCCCGCGATACGATTCCCTGTTCTTGCAGTGACAGGAGATTGCAATCTCTTCAGCCCCACAATAAAGAGGATTGCGGAAATGAGATAGACGACATTAATGATCAATTCAGAGGACATTAGTCAGTGGGTCTCTTTTTGAACATTTCCAACATACGGCCTGTCACCATAAAGCCTCCCACAACATTAATGGTTGCAGCAATCAATGCGAAGACACCGATCCATTTGACCAAGGAGCCTCCATCCATACCTGCATACACCAATGCGCCAACAATGGTAATTCCACTGATAGCATTGGAGCCAGACATCAGAGGGGTATGCAAAGTTTGGGGAACCTTGCTTAGAATCTCCCGACCAATAAACATAGCCAGTACAAAAAGTGTCACAAGTTGAAGTAGGAGTTCCATGATAGTTACAATGATTAAATCAGCCCAAGGACTCGTTCATGCACAACCTGCCCACCGTGACAGACACATGCAGATTTAAAGATTTCATCCTCAAAATTTGTCTCAAATTCGCCTTCTTCCATAAATTCACTGATCATAGATGATACCGTACGTGCATACAGGAAACTGGCATCGGCGGGTACAGTGGCTGGAAGATTGGTTGGACCAAAAATCTGGACTCCATTATGAATCTGAACTTGGTCTGCTACAGTGAGGGTACAATTTCCACCAGTTGCAGCAGCAAGGTCAACAATGACGCTACCGGGCTTCATAGCCTCCACCGCTTCTTTACTCACTAAAGTTGGAGCCGCACGCCCAGGAATCAATGCAGTCGTAATGACGACATCGGATGAGGCAAGATGGGGCACCAAAAGCTCCACCTGCTTTTCTGCTTTTGCCGCCATAAGAGCCTTAGCATACCCTCCCTCATCTTGCATATCATCGATTTCAAGGTCTAATTCAACAAACTGAGCACCGAGGCTTTTGACTTCTTCTCTGGCCGCTTCACGAATATCATATCCCCACACGCGAGCACCAAGCCTCCGAGCAGTAGCAATTGCCTGTAAACCAGCAACGCCAGCCCCAAGTATGGTAACATTGGCAGGGCGGACCGTCCCAGCGGCAGTAGTAAGGAGGGGGAAAAATTTAGGTAAGTGATTGGCTGCAATCAAGGTCGCTTTGTATCCAGCCAGTGATGCCATCGCACTCAAGGCATCCATTTTCTGTGCTCTGGAAATCCGGGGTACGAGTTCCATAGCGAGTGCCGTAACTCCCCGCTCTGCAAGTGTAGAAATTCGCTTCGGATCGTCAAGAGGTTGCAGAAATCCAACAATTGCAGATTTTTCTTGAAGACGAGAGATCTCTTCATCAGACGGGGATGTAACCAGAGCAATGATATCCGATTGCCATGCTTCTTCCTCGTTGACAATGCGGGCACCAGCTTCACCAAATGCATCATCACTGAATCCTGCTTGTTGGCCAGCACCAGATTCAATCAGAATCTCCAATCCACTTTTGGACAGAGAAGACAATACTTTAGGAACTAACGCTACCCGAGTTTCTGTTTCCTGCGAGGCACGAACAGCTGATAAGGTAAGACTCATGACATTTACCTAGTTACAAAATTGATCACACCCATTACATGCATGACAAATTGATCGGACAATCTTTGATTGAAGAAAAAAAGAGTTGTAAAGGAATTTTTATCAATATACAAAAGGAAAAGATACTCTGCCAGACAGATCACAAGACGGAGTCATCCGTTTCTCTTTTCAAAGTCTTTCATAAAATCAACCAAGACCTTCACAGAGTCCAATGTACAAGCATTATAGATGGAAGCCCGCATTCCACCGACGGACCGATGGCCTTTCAATGCAAGTAGTCCATGTTTAGCCGCTTCGTGAATAAAGACTGGCTCTAAGTCTTCCTGATGAAGCCGAAACGTTACATTCATTTCAGAACGGGAGGTTTTTTCGGCGGTTCCTTTATAGAATTCGCTCTGATCAATGGTTGAGTATAAAAGGGATGCCTTTTGATGATTGATCTTTTGAATTCCAGAGATTCCACCCTGATCCTGTAACCAGTCTAATACCTTTTCAACGATATACACTGCAAAGACAGGGGGAGTATTGAAGCACTTCGCTGCGTGCGTTCCATAGTCCAGCATCGTGGGCAATGAGTTCTTTCGTGTATCAAGAAAATCATCACGAATGAGGATCACAGTTACACCAGCAGGTCCAATATTCTTCTGTGCTCCTGCATAGATGAGTCCATACCGATCTAACTCTATCGGTCGGCTTAGAAAATCGCTTGATGCATCACATACCAGAGGAGAGTCTACATCAGGAGTCGATTGGAACTGAGTTCCATAGATGGTATTGTTTGAGGTGTAATGTACATACACATCATCAGAGCTTAGATCCCATAGAGATGGGTCAGGAATATAGTTAAATCCAGAATCCGCACTGGATGCGATCATGCGGCCCTTTCCGATCTGGTCAGCTTCAGCATGTGCTTTCTTCGCCCAAGATCCGGTCAGTAGATACCCCGCCTGCCCATCATGAGGAAGAAAATTCAGAGGCACTTGGTGGAACTGCATGGATGCTCCTCCTCCCAAGAAAAGAATATGCCAGTCTTGGCTAAGCCCAAGTAGGCTCGTGATTCGTTCACGAGCAGAAGCCTCTATCTGAATGTATTCTGGAGATCTGTGAGATATTTCCATCACAGATGATCCGGTTTGTGCAAAAACTGGAAGTTCTTCGCATACCGATTCAAGGACAGCAAGGGGGAGTGTTCCAGGTCCTGCAGAAAAATTATGGAGTCGATTAGGATCGATAGAATTCATCAACTTAAAGTTTGATTTGTGAAACAGCTAAGATGTCGGGGGTCTCTTTTAGCAAACTGCAAAGATCTTCGGAGGGAGTACCAACGACACGGATTCGTGCAACTGCCGCATTGACTTTTCCAGTAAACACCTGATTTTCCATCTCTTGGATATTCAAATGATATTTTCGAACCAAATTGAGCACATTGGCAAGAACACCGACTTTGTCCAAATGTCGGACGGTGAGCACATGCGTAGCCGAAGATTGTTCGGCAATATTGACGCAATTATGAACTATGCCAGTCTGGTGATAGGCATGAATTATGCGTACGACTTCTTCGCCAGTAGCTATTTGTGCCTGATCAGTAGACGCTCCAATATGATGGGTTAGGTAAACATTGGGATGGTGGATCAGTGGGGTTTCCAGAGTGCCCTCTTTGCCTAGTGGTTCATCTACAAAGACATCAAGTGCTACCCGAATCCCTTTTGTATCTAATGCTTTGAGAAGAGAGGTCTCATCAATGACACTTCCTCGTGAAGTATTGATGAGCAATGCTCCTGGCTTTATCGCATCAAAAAAATTTTGGTTCGCAAGCTGAAATGTGTCCTGATTCGCCGCGACATGGAAAGAGATGATATCTGCATTGGAGGCGACTTTGAGTGGACTGTCCAAATAATGAATACCCAAAGACGCAGCCTTCTCTGGAGTCAATGAGCGGCTCCAGGCACAGATGTTTAATCCCATAGAGGATGCCATGCGGGCAACAAGTAGGCCAATATGTCCCAGCCCAATCAGTCCCAGTACTTGACCTTTGAGTCCACGGCCTTTTCCATAGAGGCCCTTTTGCCAGCGTCCACTGCGAGCATCTATAACGTTGTCGGGAATCCTTCGATCGAGTGCAACAATCAACCCGATCGTCAATTCAGCAACGGCGGTTGCATTTTTGCCCGGACAGTTGGCGACAAAGATACCCAGTTCTGAAGCAGCATCTATATCAATGGTATCAAATCCAGCACCAGCACGAACGATGAGTTCCAAAGACGGTGCATGCGTTAAGATCTCCTTTGTTACCTTCGTAGATTTAACCACGAGTGACTCAGCATCCGTAGAAACTAACATCCTTCGGAGGTCTTCACCTGCACAATCCTGAACTGTAATTACATGTCCCTTACTCCTTAGTGAATCAATGATTTCTTCAGGGAGTGAGTCGGCAACAAGAACGCGCATTAGGTTCCAAAACAATGAATCAAAAGACCACTACGTAACTTGGGTTCAAACCAAGTTGATTTTGGAGGCATTAATTCGTGGGCATCAGAGACATCCAGAAGTTGATTCATGCTCGTGGCAAACATGGAAAACGCGACGGTACCCTCCGTAGATTGCACGCGTTGTTCCAGTTCATCCGTCCCACGAATACCACCTACAAATGTAATTCTTGGATCCGTTCTCTGATCCATGATTCCAAGAAACGGTTCTAGGATGAATTCGCCAAGGCGTGCAACATCCAACTGGTCAGCTACACCCTTGCGTTCGGATGTTGGAAGAACAAGTGTATGCCATGTGCCGTCCACATAAAGGGAGATTTCACCGCACTTGGTTGGTGATGGTTGATGTGTTGCACGATGGAGCATTCCCGATGAATCAAGATCCTGGAAGAATTTTGTGATGTCGGATACGTGAATGATACGGTTATAGGGAAGGATCTGAGTTTGACTCACTGGAAAACAAACCGCTGGAAAGAAATCACTACCAGCGACTTGATCGTCGTTCCACACTTTCCATGCTGCTTCGCATCGATGATGACCATCGGCAATATAGAGTCGATGAACCTGGGTAAACGCATCAATGAGTGACTGAGAATCAGAAAATGCCCATACCGTATGTTGAATCCCGTCATCAGCAACAAAATCAAAGAGTGGTTTTTTCTCCATACATGCATCCATCAGATCCGTCACAGTGGAGTCATCTTTGAAGACGAGTTTGACCGGTTCGGCATGTGCGGATTGTTCACGGATATGTCGGGTACGGTCGGCAACTTTGGGAGGACGAGTATTTTCGTGTTTCAGGATGTTACCCTCTTTATATTCGTTTACAGATACTAGACCATACACTCCGACCTGCTCGTGATCACCCATTCTGAGCCGGTAAGCGTAGACGGTGGGGGCAGATTCCTGAATGCTATGGTCTCCACTGGCGAATTGACGTAGGTTTTCGGCTCCCTTTGCATAGACAGCATCATCATATTCGCTAATGCCAGTGGGGAGGTCAATTTCAGGGCGAATGACGTGCAGAAAACTAGAAAGATTTCCTTTTGCTAAGTCTCGTGCTTCGGGAACACTGATGACATCGTAGGGGACCGATGCGACGTGTTTAGCAGTATCCGATGTGGGACGAAGGGCAGCAAATGCCTTGATGGTAGCCATATGGTTGAAGAATGGTAATCAATGAGAAATGAGATCAAACCTGAGAACCACCTTGAACCATTATTTTGCTGTGCTGTGCCCAATAATGGAAACAAAAATTTTATTGAAGGATATAACATCTAATATCGCGGGGTGGAGCAGTGGTAGCTCATCGGGCTCAGGTTTCATTTTCGTCTACTGAGGACTTCGCAAGTTTCAGTTGTTTTTGTAAGACGAAGGTGTTTTGGGCTGCGTGCTAAGGAAACTAGTACGTGATTTCTTGTCAAATTCGGGGAAGCCTGTTGCGTGGTAATCCCGAGCCAAGCCCTTTCGGGGGAAGGTGTAGAGACTTGACGGCAAGTCCCTAACGGTTCGGCCGAGGGTGAAGAGAAAGTCCAGACCACAAACGATCCTCATGGATCGGCGATGAAAGTCGTAGTTGGTATGCATAACCCGAAGGTCGCGGGTTCAAATCCCGCCCCCGCTACAACGGGACCGACATTCCACTCGGGGTGTCGGTCTTTTTTGTACTAAGATGCAAGACAAACCTAATGGTCAAAGTAAATTTCTATGTCCTCTCTGTCATCAAAGTGAATTCAACAGAATTCATCTTGCCCGATGTTTGTCTACGTTATCTTTAAGTTGCATTAAGTTTTCTTCTCTTTCAGTTATACATGTCATCAAAGAGGTAATGACAAGTCACAATAACCTTCATATCCGTAGTGATTTCATCTCATACCGGAAGGTAGTTCTATATCCTTGATGTGTACAACTGAATCATAAAACGCAGGAATGATCCATCCTATCAGATTAGATTCTCAACGATTCATCTTTTTCGGTGGCCGGTATCTCATCGGACTCCAAGACCACTCACTGACCTGAACGATGCCTCTTCTTCAACATCAACCCAAGAGTATTCTGGTAACTGGAGGTGCGGGCTTCATTGGATCCAACTTTCTTCATCAAATCGTTCCAACGTTTTCGGATGCTTCCATCGTTAACATAGACAAGCTGACGTATGCAGGTAATCTCCTCAGTTTGCAGAACATTGAAAATGCTCCAAACTATCAATTTGTTCATGGAGATATCTGTGATTCGAATCTATTGAAACGTCTTTTTGAAGAGCATCAGTTTACAACGGTGATCCATTTTGCTGCTGAGAGCCATGTGGATAGATCCATCCACATCCCATTGGAGTTTATTCAATCCAATGTTGCAGGGACAGCCAGTCTGTTGGAAGTAGCAAAGGATGCATGGATGTCTGAGTCCTCTTGTCGTGAGACCTATCGTTTTTTGCATGTATCAACCGATGAGGTGTTTGGGGCTTTGGGGGCCGAAGGAAAATTCACAACGGACTCACCGTACGCACCACGATCACCCTATGCTGCTTCAAAAGCATCCGCAGATCATTTTGTACGTGCCTATGCAGAGACGTATGGTCTTCCAGTGATTATCTCCAACTGCTCCAATAACTATGGGCCTTATCAATTCCCTGAGAAATTGATTCCGCTTGCCATCGTAAGAGCTCTTGAGATGGAACCCATCCCGGTCTATTCAAAAGGGGAAAACGTTCGGGATTGGCTTCATGTCCATGATCATTGTGATGCACTGCAATGCATCCTCTCCTATGGCGAATGTGGAGAAACCTATTTGGTTGGCGGATTCGGCGAATTGTCCAATTTGGATTTGCTGAAATTGCTATGTAACATGATAGATGAACAATTGCAGAGGCCCATCCACACAAGCCAGAGTCTTATCACCTTTGTTCAAGATCGTCCAGGTCATGACTTCCGCTATGCGATTGATCCGAGCAAACTCACAACGGAGCTTGGCTGGTCTGCCCGTTATACTCTCCATGAGGGATTGAATGCGACAGTTCAATGGTATTTGTCTCATCAATCATGGCTCAAGGCGGTCATGGATCAAAGTTATCGTGACTACCTAAAATCGCAATATGTGAGCCTATGAAGCTCCTTCTGTTTGATATAGACGGAACACTGGTCAAACCAATCTACTCAGGTCGTCAGCATATTGAAACAGTTCTTGAACAAGTATGCGGACAGCCCATTACGACACAAGGGGTTGCATTTTCTGGACGAACAGATCCTCAAATCCTGAGAGACACGCTGCGATTGGCCGGCTATTCTCCAGAAGCGATGGATAGGCTCATACCCGTCGCCCTTGAACAGTATGCAGCGATTGCAACCTATTGTTCTGAAGAGGTAGTATTAATGGATGGGGTAGGGAAGCTGCTGGACTATTTGGCATCAAAGTCAAACGTACAACTTGCTCTCCTGACTGGAAATATCCGTGTCACGGCCTATCGAAAAATGGTTGCCGCGGATGTTGAACATCTCTTCCCCTTTGGTGCATTCGGATGTGATCATGCCGATCGCAATCAACTTCCAGCGATCGCACAACAGCGGGCACTGCAGTACTGTGGACAACCCTTTACAGGCAAAGAGATTGTCATCATTGGTGATTCCATTCACGATATTACCTGCGGACGAGAAGTTGGAGCCATGAGCGTGGCGGTGGCGACAGGCTTTACCGGTGTACAACAACTGAGGTCAGAAAACCCCCATGTACTGCTCCGAGATATGACCAATGTGTCGGAGTTCTGCAGATTAATTGGACTATAGGAGGCTTACCTTAAAGAGCTGGATCCATCATTCAATCCGATTCTGATGTCTGGTGAGAATCGGTAAGGTATACCAAGAGAGCATCACACGCACGACTCACAATGGTGTACACTTCTTCAAAGATTCCACTGTAGTAAGGATCAGGAACCTCGTCCTGCGTTGACTCAGTATCAAAAGGACGTAACAACCTGATTTTATCAGCATATTGATGGTGAGGATCCAGTGCAAGCACATCGCGCAGGTTGCTACGATCCATCACTAGAATCAATTCGAAGGACTCAAGATCATTTCTGCTAATTTTTTGTCCACGAATATGGCGGAGAGAGAATCCGTGTTTTTCAGCAACATGGCAAACGCGTGAGTCAGGTCGTTCCCCAAGATGCCAGCCACTGGTTCCAGAAGAGTCCACTTCTATCTCATCTTCAAGCCCGTGCTTTTTCAGCAGATGCTGAAAATAGCCATGGGCAAGGGGGCTTCTACAGTGATTGCCCAAACACACAAACATGATGCGTCGGGGTGGAGGCGGAGATGATTTCATAGCGGTGTCTACTCACAAAACAAGGATTGGTTTTGAAATGTTCGTAACATTGGACAATAGTCAAGGGATGGCACACTATACTGTCAACAATTTTCCATTTGAGAATGAGAAAATAGGCTAAGTGTAATTACAAATGTAGCCCTCTGTGCGAATAAAGATGACACACTTGGATTCACTAAATAGTGAATCCAAGTGTGGAGTGGATTTCGGTTTTTTCTTGTTTCATTGAAGTGACTTCATTAAATGCAATACTGAAGAGTATGTGGGGCAAAGTGTAGAACCAAACGTTCAACAAGATTTTGTCTATAGTCACTTGAAACGATCACTATGACACTCAGTACAAGTATTTACTCCTTTACTTTCATTTTGGTAAAGTTGCACTAGAATTTGTGTCATTTTTATTGGCACACGCCGTGTATTATCCAGTGTGAATTATTACCATAAATACTTTCTCTTAGTTGATATTACTGATGACCTCCGAAAAACATATCAAACCAGAAGATGAGCTGAGCCGAAACTGGAAGACCTTTTGTGAAGCCCGAGAGCAGTTGGAAGCCGAACACTCTGGTCGCGTTGTTTTGCTACATAGAGGTGAGATCATAGCTATCTATAATGATAGTGGCGATGCTTATAATATAGGGTGTGAAAAATATGGATTGGGCAACTTCTCCTATGAGTTCATCGGACAAAAACCAATCTCTCTGGGCATCCGTACGATGCTTATTCCAGAATCAACATAATACAATGCGTAATGCCTTCGTTGACTGGAAATTTAGTCAATGGCGAGATTCTCTTTGATACATGGGTTTTTCCAACTACAAGAATCTATCATTCCGTCCAAAGACAACAAGATTACATTGCTCTTTTGGATACCGGCGCTCAACGCTCAATGATTTCCAATAAAATTGTAAGTCAACTTGGCTTGCAATCCGTGGGGTATTCTTCACTTGTTGGAGTAACTGGCAAAACTTTTCAGGCTTCACGATTCAGAGTTCACATAGAAATCCCGATCTTCAATTCTGTTGGACAGGTTGATTCTCAGGGAAGAGACTTAGAGGCTGCTTTACTACCATATTCGCCTTATAATCATGATGTTATACTCGGAATGGATTTTATTTCTCTGCTCCACCTTACCGTTCATGATGGTTCTTTCATTCTAAGTATTTAGTGCCCGTCTGAAAAAAACTCATTATTGGAGATTTTGACTTTCGACCTGCAATTTGATCAATTTTTGAAATGTTGGACCTCAATTCAATCATCGCACATGAAACTTGCATGGACGCGCGAGGTGTTCAACATGCAATAAATGCACTTGGTGGATAAGTTGGAGTTTTGCTCATCAGGGAGGCAAAATATCTGGTAACTTAATGCGTGGGAGGCTTCTTGCTTGCCTGAAAATCGGAGTATCTCCTGTTTTCGTATAAAACTCCTCACAACGCACTGGAATATCATTTTGTGGTAGAATCATTATATTCATTGGATTGACGAAACAACATATTTTTCACTTGCACCGCTGATGAATCAAAACCGGAAACAAGCCGCTATCCCTGTGGGAAAGTACGTGTCCAATTTGCGTGAGCATATTGGATCCTTTGGACATGCGTGGGTGGAAGGAGAGCTTTCAGAGCATACTGCAAGGAGGGGGCACTGGTATTTCACGATTGCCGATGAATCCAGTTCACTGAAATGCGTGATGTGGCAAAGCCGAACCCAGCATGTCAACTTCAAGCCTGAGCCTGGGCAATTGCTACGCGTCTATGGCTCTCCTACGGTCTATCCAAAGTACTGCCGCTTACAGTTTGATGTCAGAAAAATTGAACGCCGCCACACCACGGGAGATCTTCAGAAACGCTTCCTTGAACTTCAAAACAAATTTGCAAAAGAGGGGCTCTTTGATCCAGACAGGAAATCCATTCTCCCACGCCTTCCACGATGCATAGGAATTGCTACATCTGCAGAAGGTGCAGCACTTCAGGATATTCTCCGTATCCTGAGAGACCGTTATCCAGTGTGTCAGGTGATCCTTGCATCCGTACGGGTTCAGGGGCCTGGGGCTGCACCCGAAATAGCCGAAGCCATACAACAGTTTCATCGTCTTTCTACAGATCGGCAGCCCGACCTGTTGATTATTGGGCGTGGAGGGGGCTCCCTTGAAGACTTGTGGGCATTTAACGAGGAAGTGGTAGCACGAGCCATCGCAGAATCGGAGATTCCGATTATCAGTGCAGTCGGGCATGAAACCGATACGACCATTGCTGATCTGGTTGCTGATGTACGGGCGGCCACGCCATCCCATGCCGCTCAAACCGCCGTTCCTGAGTTGGCTGCTGTTGTTCAGCATGTTGATCGTCTGGAACAACAAATGCACACTCTCACCGCCGGTCGTATCACGGTCATGCGCCGTAGAGTCCACCAAATCACAGACTCATATTCATTCAATACTCCCATCAATATGGTACGAGATACCCAGCAGACAGTCCACAACTGCATAGACCAGTTGTATGACGCTTGCTCAACCCGTCTCCAGTCGTATAAACATCGGGTTGAAGTTCTGCAGGGGCAGATGAAAGCCCTTGACCCTAAGCTGCTTCTTCATCGTGGTTACGCACGAATTGAACATAATGGAGAATCTGTCCGTTCAAGCCGTCAATTGAAAACCAAGGATACCATTGAGATCCACTTTGGCGACGGTCATCGGGAAGCTATCGTATCTGACTGAATGTGCAGTTGATTGCAGTGTCATTTTGAGAAAGCGTTTGTATACCCCCATTTTTGATTATCATCCTGCTGAGTGCTCTCAAGGGCATTTGTTGCTTGTTTGTAGGCTTACCACACGCGTCTTTCCTATCTGTTAATTAAAATTTGATCCCATCAATACCGAAACATCACCCATAGCCAAGACAATCCAAATTTCTCCAGCGTCACGCCTTGACATTAGAGATGTCTCGGATGCGTTGGAACAGCAGGGAGATTCCTTGAACTCCTTTGAAAAGATTGCTCTATCCTCATTGCATACCACCGCTGGGATGCTGGAACAATCTTTTGCTACCAAACTTGGCAATACGAGTGAAGGCATCCACAATCTCGTTCGCTCTGCCCGTAGATTGTTTCCAGAGGGTGCACCCTACTGGCATGACCAAATGGAGTTCAGAGACGAACTCAGTCTTGAACAGCGTAAGTATGAACCTCTGAATGCAGACTCCCATTTGGCATTCATCTGTTTGGGCCTCTGCAATAGCGTTCTCTACAACTATGATCCGAAGGATCCGATCTTTTTTATCGATCTGGATGGGGAGTTCCAAGGTACCTATCGTTCCAGAAAATTACTGGCTATAGGCTATCATGATGTGAGTTGTGTTCATGAGAGATTCATCCCCGTTGAGATGCCAAAGCAAGATCGGTGTGCTTTGGATCTCAGTGGACATCTCCTAGATTTTCAAACGGTGATTGATCAGAACAAAATCCATCGTGGAGTGCTCACTTTTGAGTTGGATACTCAGGAGAAACATGCCGGAGTAACTGTCAATGAGTTTGAAAACCTCTTAATGGAACGAGACATCACCGATGTACTCAAGAACCCACTCAAGTACATGCTCGGCAATGTATCTGAATTTGCGAAGCATCCACTGTCACTGCCGAATAAAGCGAAAAAAGTGATGATGTATGAATTACATCAGGCCATTCGGGATGGACTTCGACTCGCCAGCCGGGGAGTATCAGCAGTGGAGCATATTGCCGAGAGGCTCGGAATGCAGCTGCCTCTACTTGAACATGCCGTTGATCTCATCGCAACTCCACTTGAAAATCGATGGATGAATCTTGGGAATTCCATGCGATTTCTAATCAACGCCGAAGACAACGAAGAAACCGGACGGATCGTGACCGGGACCTACCAGAGTCCAATCCTCATTCAGTGGAGAAGGGCTGAATCCGATATCCGTCACCTGAAAGTGCGTCTACTCAAATTTTCGTAGACTCAGATCAGAGATCTGGACTGTCCTCCATCCACATTCAGACAGGCTCCTGTGATCAGGCTGGCTCGGTCTGAAAGGAGGAACGCTGCTGTATCACCAATTTCTTGTGCTGTACCGAATCGCCCAAGGGGGAGATTTTCGGCAATAAAGACCTTCATCCCTTCGGGATCACTTTTGACGCGCTTGTCCCATGACCCACCTGGGAACTGGATAGACCCCGGTGCAAGGGTATTGACCCGGATACCATCTGGTGCAAGTTCAAGGGCCATGATTTTTGCGGCACTCATCAATGCAGACTTGGTGGTGTTATAGATGGAAAGTCCTGGGCCACCAGCTTCTCGGCCAAAAATGGATCCGATAAACAAAATTGCCCCTGATCCATGACTTCGCATATGGGGAATCGCGGCACGAGTCGTACGGAGATGCATCTTTAAATTCAAGGTAAGAATATCATCCCAATCCTGATCTGAAAGATCAGCAAATTGTCCACGGCGATTTCCTCCAGCATTGTTGACCAGAAGCTGAACGGTTCCATGGTGTTCAACCGCCGCCCGAATTAAGTTTTCGGGTTCTCCAGGAGCCGTTAAATCGGTAACATGTGCCAGAATGGGCACATCATGGGAGCTCAGAATTTCTTCCTTTGCAGCTTGAAGCCCCTCTTCTCCTCTTGCACAAATGACAAGTTTGCATCCTTCGGCAGCCAGTTGCATGGCGATCGCTTTGCCGAGTCCTCGGCTGGCACCAGTGACGACAGCAACCTTGTCCTTAAGTCCTAAATCCATCCTTACAGTGATTAATGTGTATAATAACGAGAATATCGTTTCCCAAACTAATTCCTAACTATCCAGATTTTCATGATGAATGAGTCTCCAGAGCCTCAGGTATCCATTGATACGCTTATCAAGCGAATAGAGTCCATTTCGAAAACACTCGCTGAGGGTTCTAGTTCGTTGGAATCTAGTATAGACCAGTACGAAGAAGGAGTCCGACTAGCCAAAGAGTGTTTGCGTCGCCTTGGTGAAGCTGAACAGCGTGTTACTCAACTCAGAGATGCTTTAGAATCGGATTCAAATGAGCCAGAAACTCCAGATTCTGAACTTTTTCGCATAGACTGATGAGTTCTTCAAACCAACCATTCTTTCCTGATCTTTCCAAAGAGGCCCAGATTTGGATTACTCCGGTTGATGGCTCGGCAGAAGCTCTGAACAAGATCCTTGATCAGACACAAGCTTATCTGACCAGATGGACCTCGCATGGACGCTCTATTGTCAGTTCGGCGATGCTGTACTCCGATCGATTTTTAATCGTTGCTGGGGAGATCCCAGGTGGTAATGTAAGTGGGTGCGGGATTGATGCTCTGGTCCATGAGATAGCATCAATCGTCCGAACATATCAAGCTAAGATCTTGTCTCCTATGTTCATCTTCTATCGTAGCCAGAATGGAGATGTTGATTATGTAACACGAGGTCCATTTAGGGGCATGCTGTCTCAGGGTGTGATTTCCCATGAGACTCATGTGTTTAATACCGGAATTCACACACTGGCACAACTTCGAGGGGGAGAGTTTGAACGTCCTCTTCCCGCGTCTGTCTATGCTAGGCTTTTTCGGGTTCCTGAAGCAATTTCGTAAACTCCCGTACGATGTTTGCATTACCTCGCTGGCAGATGGTAGACCGAATGCCGCAGCGATTGGAAGTCATTTACAGTATCCTTTTTTTGATTTTCTGGACGTTTGTTGGAATCTTCGGATACAAATTACTGGAAGGATGGAGCTTTATGGATGGGCTCTATATGTCATTTATCACGCTGACAACCATTGGATACACGGAGGTTGATGACTTGTCTGATGGGGGAAGGATTTTTACGATCCTCTATGCTGTTATTGGGATCGGTTCCTTCGGATTTGTTACATATCGTTGGGCTAGAATTCTTGTCGCTGGTGCCGTTATACGAAAACGGCGCCTCTTGAAGAAAATTAGAAATATGAAAGATCACTACATCATTTGTGGATATGGTCGGGTTGGAGTGGAGGTGACCAGTGCACTGCTCCGAGCACACAAACCATTGGTTGTCTTGGACAAAGACAAGGAAGTGGCCGATCATCTCAATGGGAAAGGAATTGATTCTGTCGCTGGCGATGCAGTCAATGATCAAGCCTTGCATGCGGTTGGCATCACCCATGCCAGGGGACTGATTATTTTACTTCCTGATGATGCCCAGACGGTATATGTGACGCTCGTCGCTCGTGAAATCAACCCTGATTTATTTATTCTTGCCCGTGCCTCCGATGCGGTAAGCCGACGAAGAATCCTTCAGGCGGGTGCTTCACAGGTCATCTCTCCAGTTCAGGTGGGAGCCCAGCGAATGGCACAAGTCATTTTACGCCCTCATGTGGAGCAGTTTATGTCTAATGTCCTTCAGGCGGAAGATCTGGGACTTGGCATGGAGCAGGTGATAGTGGAAGCACAATCCGCTCTGGACGGAAAGACGTTACGAGAAGTAGATTTTCGAAATGCATGGGAGACCATCGTCATCGCCATTATGAAGAAAGCGGGCCAGAAAATGCATTTTTATCCACAGCCTGATGATCGAATTGAACAGGGAGATACGTTAATCGTACTGGGAAGTGTAGACAAGATTGATAAACTGACTGCGGAAGGCTGTCAACGTCAAGTCAAATAATCAAACAAAAAATCATGCGTTTCTATCTCAACACTGTATTCAGATTGCGGATGCATCTGCTTCATCTGCTCTGGATCTTGATGATTGTCCCAGACATCCATGCTCAGTCGGGCGGATATATTGATCAGGAAGCAGTTGCTGATTTGCTCAATCTTCGTTTTGAGACGATTGACCATGTTCCTGAAGTGTTTTACCGGTATCATGTCATGGAAAATGACCGTGGAAATAATGCACTGGCAAGAAACGCATTTTATAGACTCATCGGCGATGGCAGTACAGATGTAGGAAATGAGCGTTCTATCCTTATCGAAATGGTGAACCGACGGATGATGCAGACCTATACGGTGGGTGACACCATTATTTATCCCACTCAATTTGAACTGGACTTTCGTGGCTACGCTCCGTTTCCAAGATACTACCCTGGTGGCAGAGACTTTGATAAACTCTTTATCATGGATAAAACCATTCAAGCGTTTGCCGCTTACGAGTATGGTCAACTGATGCGATGGGGAATCATGAATACTGGAGATCCTGAAGCAACCCCGACCCCGAATGGTCGATTCAATTTTAACTGGCGGGAAGAGTATCGAGTTTCATCGGAAAGCCCCGAAGATGAGCCGTGGGAAATGTACTGGGTGATGAATTTTCATGTTGCTAAAGGCATGCATGTGCATCAATATGAAATGCCAACGGGTGGCCCCATGAGTCATGGATGCGTCCGACTTGTGGATGCCGATGCACAGTGGGTCTACGAGTGGGGAGATACTTGGACAACAACGAGTTCATCCACGGGAATTGCCTCGGTTGGGGCAAAAATACTGGAGCAGGGAACCACGGTGCTGGTGATCGGAGAAGAGCCAAACGGGAAGCCTCAGCCCTTTCATCTTGGCAGACGGTATCCTGTTCTGAAACTCGTCAACCTACCTGCCCATCCCTATGATATTCCACCTGGGACTCCTCAACAGGTTGCCTTTGATCAGCTCAGAGAGTCCTGATCGCATTCACTGGATCGCACGAAACATTCTGTTTCCACGGATCTGACCCAGTAGAAAAGGTCTGCCTTGACTATTCCAGGAGAAATAGACCGCGACTGCCCGCCCGACGACATGATCCATGGGGACGAATCCCCAAAATCGGCTATCCTCAGAATTGTCTCGGTTGTCTCCCATAACAAAGTAATAATCCTGTTGAAAGGTATAGCTACTGGCGATCTGGTCATTGATGATAATGGTTTCTCCATCCATTGAGGCAGTCTGTTGCTCATATTTCGTAATAACCGGTCGATAGATGTCCCAGTTCTCTGGAGTGAGATGGATGGTCTGTCCGATGGCAGGGATCACCATAGGTGCAAAATTATCGGTAGAATTATCGGTATTGCCTGGGTAGAGTGAAAACCCCTGGTTCATGCTTGGCCCTCGAACGACGGGGCGAACGGTTGTCACGTATTCCCACTCAGCAATGGCGGCAGCGGCAGAGTCCGTAGCCACGATCCGCTCAATGGCAGGGTTCATCGTGGGAAAGGACTCAGAGACTCCCAGCTCCTCCAGACGGTTGCTTGGAAGTCGTATTCTCGGGTCCTCTTTGTAGACAAACCACAACTGCTGCATGGTGTCTTTTAAGGGAGCATTGGTATCCTTGAAAAACAGGGTGTCGCTGTTGACATGAACGACCTTATCAACGATGGAGAGGGTATCGCCCGGCATCCCAATGATTCGCTTGATATAGTAGGTTTTCCGATCAATGGGTTTCCCTTCATCAGCGGGCCAGTTAAAGACGATGGTGTCAAATCGTTTGGGATCGGTAAATCCAGGACCACGTGTCCATGGAAGGGCTAGGTTCGGCAGATAGATCTGTGTAAAAGGAATGCCCAGCGTCATGGGAGATCGCATGCCATAATGGATCTTTGAGACAACGATATAATCGCCAACGAGAAGGCTCTTTTCCATAGAGGGCGTAGGAATCCTGAACAGGTCAAAAAAGACCGTTCGGAGGATGACCATAAAAAGGATGGCAAAGAAAATGGCATCAAACCATTCTCGAAGGGGGCCCTTTTTCTTCTCTTTTTTGGAGGAATCAGAACTCTGGTTATCCTGCACAGCGTTTGAGGAAGGACGTTTGTGCCGTTTTGAATGTTTGAATGGTTTAGGCATCTATGGTTAAGGTTTATTCTTCAAGGTTACTGAGAACCGGTCGCCCAAGCCGAAAATCAGGTTGACTCACGGGATCCGTAAAATAGCTGGTGCCGTCGTATCCAGTGCGGTACCATTGCTCTGAAACCTGATTGTAATAGTAATCCACATAAGCGGCTGGCATAGTGTGAAGGATGGCATTTCTGAGCAGGGATTGTCTCATGGCAAACATGCTGGCTCGGAATTGATGATCCGTTGCAAGAATGACTCCACGGTCAAAGGGACCAAAGACATCCATCACGATGACCGGAATGGATTCATTCACGACGAGCCAATACTCAAATTGGCCATTGCCATCGCCAGGGGTAGGATCTCCCTGGATCTTCTCAATAGCGGTATGGGTCGGAGCACCAAAATACGCCTCCAGATGTCCACGCAGGACGGGAGTTGACATTGTATCGATAGGTGTGAAAAAATTGCTTCCCAAGTACGCCCATTGAATATTTTGGAATTGGGATATCCACTCGGAGCGATCATCTGCCGATGTTAACGACCATGAATGAATCATTCCATTAAAATCCTCAGGGTTCAGTTCTGAATCATCAAGTCCCAATCCTTTTCTGCCCAGTGTGATCAGTGTATCACTAAGAACAGGCAACAGAGATGGTTCCAGCGGTCGTATGAACTCCCCATGCTGACCAATATACGCTTGATAGGACAATTGGAATCGGGCATGGGCATAGAGCACTCCAAGTTCATTCCAGGCGATCCGTTTCGTTTGAGCATAAGCCATCGGGGTACAGAAGAAAAGAGTTAATCCAATAAGCACAATGTAAGGCATTCGTAGATCATTAGGTCTCCATTGAGAGAACAGCAAGGAATGCTTCCTGAGGAACCTCAACACTTCCTACATGCTTCATTCGTTTTTTCCCTTCTTTCTGTTTCTCCAGAAGTTTTCGCTTACGCGTGATGTCCCCACCATAGCATTTAGCGGTGACATCTTTGCGTACTGCTTTGACGGTCGTACGAGCAATGACCCGACTGCCGATGGCGGCTTGAATCGCTACCTCAAACATTTGTCTTGGAATCAAATCTTTTAATTTGACGGTCAGTTTTCGCCCCATTTCGTAGGCTTTGCTCCGATGGACAATCGCACTTAGGGCATCCACGGGGCTTCCGTTAATCAGCACATCAAGTTTCACAAGATCACTCCTGTGGTATCCAGAAAAATCATAATCAAAGGAAGCATAGCCTCGGGAGATACTCTTGAGTTTATCATAGAAATCAAAAACGATTTCCGCAAGAGGGAGCTGATATTCCAGTGTCACGCGTTCAGTGCCTAAATACGTCTGATTGCTAAATTCGCCTCGCCGGTCCGTACACAGATTCATGATGTTTCCGATATATTCGGCAGGAGCGATGATTTCTGCTTTTACAAACGGTTCCTTGATGTGATCAAGTTTTCCAGTTGAAGGCACTTTATTGGGGTTTTCGATAATTTCAACACCTCCATCGGTATGGGTAATTTCATATTTCACATTCGGAAGTGTTGTAATGATATCGAGATTGAACTCCCGGTCAAGGCGCTCCTGAACGATTTCCATATGAAGAAGTCCCAAGAAGCCGACTCGAAATCCAAAGCCAAGGGCAGCTGAGGTTTCGGGTTCATATTCAATGGCAGAATCATTGAGTTGTAGGCGTTCCAACGATGCTCTCAAATCTTCAAAGTCTTCTGTACTTGAAGGATACACACCAGAAAAGACCATCGGTTTGACTTCCAGAAATCCCTCAATGGGGGAGATGGCAGGATTTTTTACATGCGTGATAGTGTCGCCGACGCGTGTGTCTCTAACATCTTTGATGGATCCAATCACATATCCTACATCGCCAGCTGTTAACTCTTCGGTGGGTTGCATCCCGAGTCTGAGTACGCCAATTTCTTCAGCCAGATAGTCACACTTTGTAGACATAAACCGAATAGACTCCCTTTTTCGGAGCGTTCCCTGGAAAATCCGAATATAGGCGATTGCACCTCGGTATTGGTTAAAGATGGAATCAAAAATGAGTGCTTTGAGTGGTCCATCTGAATCTACCTGAGGAGCAGGTACCCGCTCAATGACCGACTCTAAGAGTTCTGTAACACCCTCACCCGTCTTTGCACTGATGGAGAGGACATCCTCTGCGGGTTCTCCGATCAGGCTTTCAATGGACATGGCAATGCTATCGGGGCGTGCTCCCGGCAAATCTACTTTGTTGAGAATGGGTATGATCTCAAGGTCATGATCTAGGGCTAGATACAAATTGCTAATGGTCTGTGCTTCAATTCCTTGTGCTGCATCTACAACGAGGATGGCCCCTTCGCATGCCTTGAGAGCACGTGAGACTTCATAAGTAAAATCAACATGGCCGGGGGTATCAATGAGATTGAGGGTGTAGGTATGTCCATCCTCGGCCTGATATGCCATTTGGATGGCGTGGCTTTTGATGGTGATTCCCCGCTCACGTTCCAAATCCATGGAATCCAGCACCTGATCCTGCATATCACGCTTTTCAACCGTTTTTGTAATTTCTAGGAAGCGGTCAGCTAGAGTGCTTTTGCCGTGATCAATATGCGCAATGATGCAGAAATTGCGGATACGACTGAGATGTGAAGTCATGCAGTCAATCTGCAACTTGATGACTCCACCTTAGAGGGTAGAGAGTACGTAGAGTCGGGTATCAACACTTTTAATGATTCACTTATGCTGTCAGAGTTACTGCAATAGCCGTGAGTGCCCTGAAGAGGACTCGAACCTCCACGCCCGTATGGGCACAGCATCCTGAATGCTGCGCGTCTACCAGTTCCGCCATCAGGGCTATTATGGCATGGTACGATTTTAAGAAAAAAAGTTCATGTAAGATCTGTTTACGTATCGGAACAAGGTCATGTGTACACAGTTTCACTATTGATTCCTCGGTAGCTCAATGGTAGAGCATGCGGCTGTTAACCGCAGGGTTGTAGGTTCGAGTCCTACCCGGGGAGCTCC
>JAPOUL010000087.1 GCA_026708685.1 Bacteroidota bacterium | reverse complement strand
TTAAAGCGATCAAAGTTCGTGCACGAGGATTCCGAAATCAAGAGCGGTTTGCGAATGCAATTTACTTCCATCTCGGTGGTCTGGATTTATATCCAGTAGGCTATCAGAATCGGTAAACCCACCGAAAAAGTGGAAGAACCAACATTAGTAATAAATCATCTTTCATTAATGTCAATTAATACAGAAAAATCAGCATCAATGATTAAATTTATTCTAACTCGAGCCTTTTGCAAAACCTCAGGATCAACTCCCAAAAACGCACCAGAAGTGCTTCAGAGCAATATTTCTACGAAAACTCTGAGGTTTTGCAAAAGCCTCACTCTTATCGGCTTTGTTGCAGTTGTTTTCTTGCCAAATCAAGTCAATGCATCAAGCCGTTTGTTGTTGATTTCTGAACTCCACAGCATAGCACAGAATCAAGAACTTGACGAAACTGGTCAAAAATCCAATCATGTGGTTAGTGGATTTGTAGTAGATGCCGAGAGTTCTGAAAGTTTGATTGGAGCGACTATTTACGCACCTGAGATGCTTGTTGGTACAACGACAAATCGATATGGATTTTTTAGTATAACGGTTCCTACCGATTCAGTACGTTTGATCATATCCTATGTAGGGTATCTTCCTCGTACAATTGATTTGGTGTTAACAGAAGACATTCAAACAAATTTTGAATTAACTCCTGAACTCACCACTCTTGATGATTTGGAGGTTACCGCAGTTGGGGAATCAGCTGTGGAGGCGATTCAGATGAGTCAAATCAAGTTACCCGTTGAAACAATTCGTGCACTACCTGTATTAGCAGGAGAAACAGATATTTTCAAGACGTTGCAGTTACTTCCAGGAGTCCAATCGGGGCGTGAAGGAACAGCAGGTTTATATATTCGGGGTGGTACTCCCGACCAGAATCTGATATTATTAGATGGGGTACCAATATATAATCCAAGCCATCTTTACGGTTTCCTGAGTATTTTCAATAGTGATGCAATCAAAGACGTTACATTGATCAAGGGAGGAATCCCTGCCCGTTACGGAGGGCGTTTATCTTCTGTGGTTGACATTACTATGGAAGAGGGCAATTTAAGGGAGTTTGAAGGAACTGCATCCATTGGGCTAATCGGCTCTTCTTTTACTTTACAGGGGCCAATCAAAAAGGATAAAGCCTCATTTATCGTAGCTGCTAGAAGAACCTATCTTGATTTGTTGGTGTATCCATTTCTTGACGAAAATGATAAGGCGGGGTACTATTTCTATGATGCCAGTGCAAAGATCAACTACATTATATCAGATCAAGATCGAGTGTATCTTAGTTTTTATGCTGGTAGTGATCGGTCCTATACGCGAGAACGATGGAATCAGGACTTTGACAACATACAAAACGAAGCAAAAGGGAATCTTGGATGGCGTAACCTATCAACGACTATGCGTTGGAATCGTGTCTGGAGTGGAAAGGTTTTTTCCAATACACTGATAGGATATACACATTATCGGATTGGAACGCGAGTGAGTGACCAGTATCACCAACTGGATGATCGTTCAAACATTTTTTCGTTTTATCGAGATAGTTTCTTATCTGGGATTTCGGATGTGATAGGTCGAATAGACTTTGACTATGCTCCAAACCCCATTCACTATATTCGGTTTGGTGCAGGAAGTACACTTCATGCATATAATACTGGAACAGTTTCAGAACAGGAGTTTGGTGTAGATATTGTGCCCGTTGATACAGTGTATCATCCAGGTTATAGGATCAGAGCAACACAAATACATGCTTACATTGAAGATGAAATCAGGTTATTGCCACAACTATCACTGAACGCTGGTATTCGTGCTTCAAGTTTTTTCGTGAGAGATAGGAGGTATGACTCTATTGAACCAAGACTGAATGCCAGGTGGAAATTCTCAGACAATATGGCTTTCAAGACTTCCTATACACTAACCAAGCAAAATTCCCATTTATTGCCCGTTGCGAACGGTCTATCTCTTCCCTTGGATTTATGGGTCCCTGCTACGAATCAAGTGCGACCACAAAGTGCAACTCAAATGGCCTCTGGTTTTGCATGGAATTCCCCCAAAAGAACTTATGAAGTTACAGTTGAAGGGTTCTATAAGTGGATGAATTCTCTCATAGAGTATTCAGAAGGTGCGAGAACTTCTGGTATCTCGGGAGATTTCTGGGAAACTCAAGTTGAAACTGGTAAAGGCTGGTCTTACGGAGGAGAGTTATTTGTTCGTAAGAGTAAGGGTAGACTTACGGGGTGGATCGGGTATAGTTTGACAAAAACACAGAGGAAATTTCCTGAATTAAATGGGGGACGAGTTTTTCCATTTCGGTTTGATCGCTTGCATGATCTGTCGGCTACCGCAATTTGGAAGTTAAGTCCATCAGTGGATCTATCTGCAGTATGGGTATATGGTACTGGCCAAGCTGTTTGGTTGCCCGTTGGCCAGTTCTACGGATATCGACATGATCCAGCTAGAACAGAAGATTTTTTTGATGACCCTCACTCACGCGTAGTGCGGGCATACGGGGAACGAAACTCTGTGAGAACGAGTGCTTATCATCGCCTTGATCTATCTGTGCAGTTCAAACGTCAACGCTCATGGGCTCACAGGATCTTATCCTTTGGAGTCTATAATGCCTACGCCAGAAAAAATGCTTTTCTTTTACAGGTAGAAAAAGCGTATGATCAAGTGTCAAACGATGAGTTGAATTACTTCATCTTTAAGGAAGTGAGTGCTTTTCCCATCATTCCTTTTGTTCGATACAGACTTGAATTTTGAATTGACTATGAGAATTCTATTATCTTTATTCATTTTGATTTGTTTAGGTTGTGAAACCATTATTGAGGTAGATGCACCTGAATATGATTCAGAGCCAGTGGTGACAAGCTTCTTTTCCCCCGATACAACTTGGTCAGTTACATTACATCAAAGTTTGGGAGCTAACATAAGGCAAGATGTAACCAGACAATACATCGCCGATGCAACCGCCAAGATCTTTCAAGGCTCAAATATGGTAGATAATTTGAGTTACGTTGGTAAGGGAGAATATGTATCCACTACTGGCGTAGGACCAGCGATGGGGGTAATGTATACTCTTGAGGTAGATTTTCCGAGCAAACCCAGTATTGAAGCAATCTCTATGGCACCCTTATCTATTGAAATTTCTGATTATTCAATTGAATCTTTGCCGCCATCATCAGATATTCCCCCGGACTTTACGGATGGTCTCTCCCGATATCAACTCAGAGTTGTTTTTTCAGACAGAGCTGGTCCTAATTATTACCGAATTGGAGTATACCGATATGGATTCAACTGGTACGGACGGGAAGATGCAGATCCCGACAGTGTGTATCGGAGAATGTGGTTTGATGATTATAGTGCTGGATGGTCATGTGGCTACGAAAACGATTTTGTTTTTGATCCACTTGATGGATCGGGAGCAGCTGGAGGAGAATCATTTTGTGATGAAGAATTTGTCGTTAAAGACAGATTGTTTGATGGGAAGTCTTACTCTTGGAGTGGGACCACTCATGACTTAGGGCTCGTCCAAAAATAACTTATACAAATTAAGCCCAATAAAATCTTCATTTATCCCATTTTTGCACTGCTGGGATAAATATC
>JAPOUL010000107.1 GCA_026708685.1 Bacteroidota bacterium | reverse complement strand
AACTATGGAGTCATGGAGCATCTAGACTGCATTACAATCGTGATTTTGGGCTGAATTCCCAGCGACTTGGTGCCTGTTTTACACTCAAACCATCTCTCGGGGGAAGGTCATGGCCGAATTTTTTAACCAGAGAGGAGTGGGAGATTCCTCTGGTACTGTGGGCGAATACAACGCTTGGATTGATATGCTCATGGTGGGCGGGGACTAGACAGCAGCTTGGGCGGTCTATCCTTACCATTACTCGTCTTCCTCATTTGTTGTCTATTGACGCAAGGAGTCTTAGCCGAGACCAGTTGGTTCGCTGTAATCAAATTTTTGAAGAGTTTCGGGATCAGGCGTTTCTCCCAGCTAATGAGGCCTACCGAGATGATGTGCGTATTACATTTGATCATGCTGTATTGATATCTCTGTTAGGTGTGGATAAGGAATTACTAGACTATGTAGCTATCTTACGAGAACAATGGTGTCATGAGCCCAGTGTTCACGGGGGAAAACTTACGAAACCGAATCATCTCAACTAACAGATGTATTTTGATTTATTATAAACCCCCATCAATGAACGTTCAGAATACCTTGAAGATACGTAAATGCAGAATTTCTTCTCCAACGAGAGATTGTATATCTCATTCACGAGTTGACATTGATGCCGACAAATTCTGAAAGGATTGTCAACGCCAAACTTGCTGAGTGCCTGCGCAGCCGCCTCCCCAACTGGATTGTTGGGGCAGAGCAGACCAATGTGTTGGTAGAAAAGATGAAGCAACCGGATCTGGTTGTGTCCCATGCGAGTGGGCTCACGGTGATTATGGAGACAGAATTTTCTCCAGCGGCTACGGTTGAGTCGGATACCATTAAACGATTAGGAAAAACCATTCAGCGTACAGGTGAACAGGTAGAACAATGCATTGCCATTCAGTTACCCGCATCCCTTCGAAAGACGGAGCAGAAACAGCTTGATTCTGCAGTGCAAGAATCTTGTTATTTCTATGCTATCTTCACCTATGATGGGAAAGAGGAGTTGTATGCACATACCAATCGGTGGCCAGACTGTGGTTGGATTGAAGGCGGACTGGATGATCTGGCCAATTGCGTGGAAACCGTAGCACTGTCGGAGCGACGAGTTGCAAAGGGAGTCAAAATTCTGGAAGAAGGAGTCAGTCGTGCTGCTGGATATTTGCAGTTTCATGCACCCGATTATATTCAAACAGATCTCGCCGAGAAGCTTCATCAGCAGGAAGGAGAGCAGACCATCCGTATGGCCATGGCCATCTTGGCGAATGCCGTGATCTTTCATATGCGCCTTGCACGTTACTACAAAGATATCAGGGCGCTTTCAGACTATAGAAATGAATTAGGAACGATTATTAAGTCAGATGTACTTCAAGCGTGGAGAGAGATTCTACGCATCAATTATTGGCCCATCTTTAGTCTGGCATCCGATATATTTCTGATTTTACCCGAACGCGATGCACAGAAAGTGATTCATCTATTGGAAGAGATGTCCGCCCAATTAGAATGTTTTGGTGCTGCGGATATTCAGGATTTGTCGGGTCGGATGTTTCAGCAGTTGATCACAGACCGTAAGTTTTTGGCTACGTTTTATACCCTCCCCGCTTCAGCTACGCTACTGGCCGAATTAGCGGTATCTCGTTTGGATGTAGACTGGTCAAGTCCAAAAAAGATGACTTCTGTGAAGATGGCTGATCTTGCCTGTGGAACCGGTGCATTATTAGGGGCTACCTATCAAGCGCTCACATCACGGCATAGGCGAACAGGAGGAGATGATGGGTTGCTACATGCGAAGATGATGGAGTCGGTCTTCACGGCGGCCGATATCATGCCCTCTGCTGTTCATCTGACAGCGGCTACGCTGTCTGGAATGCATCCCGAAAAACCATATGGGCATACTCGAATTATCACGATGCCCTATGGAGACAATGGCGATGGAAACGGCGTATCCATTGGCTCTCTGGATCTGATGGAGGCCGATGAAACCCGAGCGATCTTTGGTACAGGTAGACAAGCTTTAACGGGGCAAGGAGCCGTGACTGATGACGGTGAGGATGCCGTTGTTGAAGTCCCCCATGGCTCTATGGACTTAGTGATCATGAACCCACCGTTTACTCGCCCCACCAATCACGAAGCTACCAATGTGCCAATTCCATCGTTTGCGGGATTTAGTACGAAGAAAGAAGAGCAGGCAAAAATGTCGGCCCGCCTCAAAGAAATCAGGCATGGCTTGAGTGATCCAGCGGGTCATGGTAATGCAGGACTTGCCTCCAATTTTATTGATTTGGCCCATGCAAAACTACGCCCCGGCGGCGTGTTAGCACTGGTATTACCTGCAACATTCATGCAGGGAAAATCGTGGGAAAATGCACGTAAACTGTTACGTCGGCACTATCAGGAGATTCTTGTTGTTGGTATTGCAATCGATGGCAATACGGATCGGGCTTTTTCGGCAGACACTGGGATGGCAGAAGTCTTGGTGGTGGCTACCCGAAACAATGACAACGGAAAGGAGGAAGATAAAATATTTTTGACCAATGTTTTCCGTAGACCCAAGACTCAACTGGAAGCTTTGATTGGTGCACAGAAAATTGATCAGGCAAGGAGAGTCACTAATCGGGGGGCGGGAAAAATCCAATTTACGGATCAACAACAGGCTGGCAATTTTTATCGCACAAAAGATTGGAGTGGATTAGGGATCCGCGAACCTTCTCTGGTAAAATGCATGGATTCACTTGCAAAAGGGCAACTCCTTCTTCCACGCATGGGAACCCCTATATCCATACCTGTCTGCCCACTCTCCGAACTTGGTCAAAGAGGTTTCTTAGACAGAGATATCAATGGGCGAACAACCAGCGGAAAGGCGAGAGGTCCATTTGATCTTGAGAAACGATCCGTAGCCCCAGAATACCCAGTCTTATGGGGACATCGTGCTCTTCAAGAGACACGATTGATCGTTGAACCTGATTATCAAGGTATCTACCGGGAAGGTTTTCAAGAGCAAGCTGCAGAACTATGGAGTCATGGAGCATCTAGACTGCATTACAATCGTGATTTTGGGCTGAACTCCCAACGACTTGGTGCCTGTCTCACACTTAATCCATCTCTTGGCGGAACTGCTTGGCCGAATTTTTTGACCAAGGAGGTATGGGAGATCCCAATGGTTCTTTGGACGAATACAACTCTTGGATTAGTATCGTATTGGTGGGTCGGAACTCGTCAACAACTTGGACGATCAAGGCTTACGATAACCCGTCTGCCTCACTTATTATCAATAGATGGAAGGAGTCTCAGCCCAAGCCAGCTGGAGATTAGCAATCAAATTTTTGAAGAGTTTCGGGATCAGGAGTTTCTCCCAGCCAATGAAGCCTACAGAGATGGTGTGCGTATTGCACTTGATCATGCTGTATTGATATCCCTGTTAGGTATGGGTAAGAAATTACTTGACTATGTAGCTATCCTACGAGAACAGTGGTGTCATGAGCCCAGTGTTCATGGGGGAAAGAAAACAAAAGTGAGATCAACCTAAAACATTTTATCAGCGTGCTGTTGAAGATCTAAAATCACCATTGCTAAAAAAATAGGGGCTTCCGTTTTTTAAGTGGGTGAAGCACGAAAAAGAGGGTAAACGATCCGTG
>JAPOUL010000126.1 GCA_026708685.1 Bacteroidota bacterium | reverse complement strand
TCCACCCCTCATTTTGACCTCCTCTAATCAAAGGAGTGAGAAGCTGGACTGGACTGATGTTCGTGCCTTCTAAACGATCCGCATCCGTGCAGTTCAAACTGCGTGATTGGAAATTTCCTGTCCGATTTAATCCAGATTCCTCGGTATCTGAATCGTGGACAGATTCAGAACTAACACCACCCGATGAATCCCACTCGTGAAATTGAGAAGCATGACTGTTGGTGACATACAACAACGCTATTGGGCAGAGAAGATTAAGCCCAATGACTATTCGCCAAATATGGCTATTATGCCTAGTGTATGAATGCTCAGCACACAGGAATAAAACCTCGCGGAATAAATTCCACAGACCGACAAATACAAAACTCAGTCTCTTGGTCAACATTTTGACTTACGAGATGTCAACTGAAGACAAAAATAACTCTAATCTACGACATTCAAGCTGAAGATGTCATATGATTGACGTATCTATGAACAGTCGTCCTAATAGAAATGATCCCAGACGAGTAATCCGATATCATTTTCAGGGTTTTACAATCATATGTGGGTTATCATTGAGAGTTTCTACAAAAATCTTCCCTAAAATCTTATCACTCAATCTCTCCCATAAGGCGTTTGACAAATGGAGATGCCAATAACCCCACAATGCCAGAAATTCCAATGATTATGGCAACGTTACTGAATAGGTCGGCCGGTGCAAGCGTCTCAAGTTGACCAGCTACAAGCCCAGCAAATAAATTCCCAAGTGCAGTTCCAATAAACCATACCCCCATCATCTGCCCTACCCTTCCAGCAGGTGCAAGCTTGGTGATGGATGATAGTCCAACAGGACTCAAACTCAATTCACCAACCGTATGAAAAAAATACATCACGACCAACCAGACTGGTGATACCAAGAAGCCATCCTGAGCATTGGCCGCCCCCCATGCAATGACAAAGAACCCCGCAGCTAATCCTAATAAGCCAAGAGCAAATTTCACTGGAATGGATGGATTGCGTTGAAGCCGTGCAAGTGTAATCCAAAGCGAACCAAAGACGGGTGCAAGAATGATAATAAATGTGGAATTCACCGACTGAAGCCAACTCGCTGGTAGCTCCCAACCTCCTATCATTCGGTTCGTGGAATCGCGGGCGAATATATTGAGAGAGGATCCCGCTTGCTCAAAGCCAGACCAAAAAATGGCCGATAGAATAAATAACCAGAAAATCACGACCAATCGCTTCTTTTCAAGTTGGGTGTGATCAGTAAAGATGAGCAAGTAAAGAAAGAAGACTACGGCAATAACGATCACCGAATAGCCTAGCCATGCGGCAAGTGTTTCAAGGGGCAGGCTCTGCAGGAGTAACGTGCCTGTGACGACTGCACCTAAAAACGATCCTGCCAGAATACTATAGGTCAATCGTGTTTTTTTTCTGAGTTGTTCTGGAGTCTGCTTCGTCGTTAACAATCCTGCATCACCGAGATACTTAGTGCCAAAACGATACTGAATGAGTCCCAAAATCATGCCCAGCCCAGCAATCGAGAATCCGTAATGCCAGTTGTAGGTTTCGCCGAGCCACCCCGTCAGGATGGGGCCTGCAAATGCCCCCAGATTGATCCCCATATAAAAAATGGAAAACCCTGCATCCCGACGAGCTCCGCCTTCAGGATATAAATCCCCCACCATGGTACTCACATTCGGCTTGAGCAGGCCAGTTCCCATAGCAATCAACATGAGCCCAACAAAAAAACTGAATTGATCGGGTAAGCCCACCAGTGGACCAGCCATCGTAAAATGACCTAAAGCAATGATAGAGCCTCCAATGAAGACCGCCTTACGTTGTCCCCATAGATTATCCGCAATCCATCCACCCGGCAAAGCCAAAACATAGACGAAAAAAGTGTATAGACCATATATTGCACCAGCCTTACCCTCCCCAAAATCCAACCCAGGATTGCCTTCAACAGCGGCCGCTGTCATAAAGAGCACCAGAAGTGCACGCATCCCATAATAACTGAAGCGCTCCCAAAGCTCCGTAAAAAAAAGTGTGGATAGCCCTCTTGGATGGCCGAACCATTGAGGGATCTCTGTGGAATGTAAAGGGGACATAGTCGTTTAAGTCGTATAAGTAGAAGATACGGGGTATATACGAATCTTTCTACTTTGTGATGTTCATTCTTTCAGTATCAGTTAGTCGTTTCACTGATACTCTTCAATTTAATGATTTTTGATCATTATGCCTACTAATTCTGAAATTTTACATTCGGATCGAACGCACACCTGTGGTGAACTCTCGGATGTGCATTTGGGCGAACGTGTTATCCTTAAAGGATGGGTGGATACCCGGCGCGATCTGGGTGGAGTGATTTTTGTTGATCTTCGCGATCGATACGGTCTGACCCAGATTGTCTTCTCCCCACAAGATAACCCTGCTGCTCATGAACATGCGGATCGACTCCGAAGTGAGTATGTAATCTCTGTCACTGGCTCGGTTGCACTTCGTTCTGAGGATACAATCAATCCAAATATTTCCACTGGAACCGTGGAGGTGCGCGTTGAGGATCTTCTGATTTTGTCAGCATCGGATCCACTGCCCTTTACGATTTCGACCCATACCCAAAAGTCAAAATTGGCCTCTGAAGACTTGAGGCTTCGCTACCGGTATCTTGATCTTCGAAGATCCGAATTTCAACAAAAAATCATCCTCCGACATCAGGTCTATCAGGTGATCCATCGCTACTTTGACGAACAGGGGTTTCTGGAAATCGAGACACCTACCCTGATGAAGTCCACGCCAGAGGGAGCTCGCGACTATCTTGTTCCGAGCCGTGTTCATCCCGGCTCCTTTTACGCACTGCCCCAAAGTCCACAGACGTACAAGCAGCTCCTCATGGTCGGAGGTCTGGATAAGTATGTGCAGATTGTCAAGTGTTTCCGGGATGAAGACCTTCGTGCTGATCGCCAGCCTGAGTTTACTCAGATTGATGTGGAGATGGCTTTCGCAACCGAAGACATGGTCTACGCCGTCACGGAAGGACTGATGATTGCTCTGTGGAAAGAGGTTCTTGGTGTTGAAATCGCCTCCCCTTTCCTACGCCTTTCGTATCAGGATGCCATGTGGATCTATGGCTCTGACAAACCTGACCTCCGCTTTGACTTGCACATCTGTAACCTCACCTCTGTCTTTGAAAATTCTGGCTTTCGCGTCTTTGATCAAACCCTGGCAAACGGTGGCTCCGTGTTGGGACTCGTCATTCCAAACTTCGGCGACAAAGGACGTGGTTACATGGATCGATTGGATAAGTCGGTCGTTCGCAAACAGATCGGAGCTGGTGGCTTGATCCATGTCCGAATCCCGTCGGATGGGTCTGCACCGAACTGTTCAGTCAAAACCCATGTTCTGCCCGAATCCTTTATTACCAGTGCCATCCATACATCAGGTGCACAAACAGGAGACCTTTTACTGATTCTTTGTGGTGTATGGCCAACCGTGCAACAGCAAATGGGAGCCCTGCGTCTGCATATGGCCCATGAACTGGGCTGTATTGATGAATCATCATGGAAGTTTGCGTGGATTACAGACTTCCCCCTCTTTGAGTGGGATCCCCAGAGTCAGTCCTACTCGTCCATGCATCATCCATTTACGTCCCCAAAAGTGGATGATATCAAAACACTGGCAGAGGATCCGGCACATGTGCAGGCTCGTGCCTATGACATTGTCCTCAATGGAATGGAGATTGGCGGAGGATCCATCCGTATTCATGATCCCGAAGTCCAAAGGCAGGTGTTCTCTCTACTCAATATCCCAGAGCAGGAGCAGATCGACCGATTTGGATTCTTGCTTGAAGCACTTTGCTATGGTGCACCGCCCCATGGCGGCATTGCCATGGGACTGGATCGAATAGTCATGCTACTGTCCAACTCTGCATCACTTAGAGAGGTCATTGCCTTTCCGAAGACGCAGAGTGCCCAAGAACCCATGTCAGGCACTCCAAGTGACGTTGAACCTGCAAGACTTAGCGAATTGCATATTCAATCCGTTCCTACCCCCGAATGATACCGGCGTATGCATCACTGCTGAAAAACCATTTTGACTGGCAACGCTGGGAAGATCTGATTCTTCAGGAGAAAATCTATTTGGATCGGCCTCAACATGCCGCTCATCCCCAGTATCCTGATATTATCTATCCGATGAACTACGGGTACATCTGTAATACGTTAAGTTCTGACCAAGAGGAGATTGACGTTTTTGTGGGGTCGGGAAAACCCTGTCTGGTAGGACTCATGGTCACCACTGATGTGATACACCAAATGCAAGAGATCAAATTGTTATGGCGCTGTACTCCTGCCGAAATTTATATGGCCTATGGATTCATTAATTTTGACCGTTCACGTTTAAAGGGATGGTTGATTCTTCGTTATCCCATGAAAAAAATCTGGGAATTGATGGATCCTTAGAATGCCCATTCAGTTAAAGACTTCTGGTTTGTTCTTTTACATTTTGATCCCGTAGCTCAGTTGGAAGAGCATCTGACTTTAGTCATGGAGCCTTATTCAGGAAACTGATTAAGTGGAGGTTGCTGTATGCTGGAACCCCCTAAAGCCGCCGCTACGTCGTCACACGTAAAAATGCGTCGGATAGATGGGCAATCAGCAGGCAACCCTGAAGGTCAACCAATCTCCCCTTAACCGTGCCGAGTTGAGGAAGAGGTGTTTGACCGTAACCGCATAATGCGGATTCAGGAGAGCCCTCAGAGGCCATACGCAGCCCACCCGCCCCCATGCTTGATATGGAAGGGTGAAGAGATGGTCCAGACCACAACACTCCTATGGATGGCCGATGAAAGTCGGTGTGGTAGGTTAATCAGAGGGTCCCAGGTTCGAGCCCTGGCGGGATCACATTCGCCCGGGTGGCGGAATAGGTAGACGCGCTGTCTTGAGGGGGCAGTGCCCTTACGGGCGTGCTGGTTCGATTCCAGTCCCGGGCACCACTTTTACGCTTGTTGTTACAGGATGGACAGGGTTTATCCTGATGGCTTGGATGCTGAACTTTCTCTCTGACTGTTGTTGCTGACATCATCCTAGATCGTGTGATGAATTCTACGCCTGCATTCATTCCTGAATATAACAAGCCCGATGCTCCCGGAGTATGGATGAATTTTGACAACTCCGTATCCATCTATATGATTGTTACCTCGGAAATGAGCTTTGCAGAAGCTGCCCAGTCTGCCTTTTATATCCTTAAAGATGCACAGGAACGATTCCCCGACTGGCCCCGAAGTTTTTATGTGGATATTGAGGGACATCGTAACGTTGATCATGTCTTTGATGATGACTGGATTGAATTTCAGCAGGAGTTCTGGTTCTCCACGCTTGCTCCATTTCTTACCAGCTTTGATTTGCCGTTGACGGGTCCATTGGTCAACCCTGAATCGCAGAAAAATAATATCCCTGATTCACTTCACATCAATTCATAAAAACTGAACAGGTATAATCGATAAATGATCTCGTTTGGAGGTACATTCATTGCTGAACATGTGAAATTACCTCAAATTTGTACGGATCGTTTCACATGAGATTTTCTACTCACCCAGGTAGGCAAAATGTATTCGGTTGATCATAAATGCGATCCACTTACGTGTAATGATGTTGAATGAAATTACACATGAATTTCGTAATTTGATTCTAAATTTGGCATTGTTCTCCATCGGTCAGTGATCATACATCTATATGTTGCGGATTTTTTTTAGTATTATGGCTCTAGTTGCAGCGGCGATCACTCTCCTTGCGTTAGGCCCCCTTGAACTGATTGACTGGTGGAAGTTTATCCCCGCTGGGGGGTTGGTCTTGATTTCACTCACTCTATGGATTGCTACGTATGCATCTCATTTCAAGCGTAAGAAGCCTCAACCGGTCTCTCAGGTTGGAATCCCTAAGCAGTCTCTGGAAGATCTTGGAATTTTAGAAATTCGTCCTAGATCCTCTGCTGATTCTGATGACTCATCTCTAGATGAATCTATCCATGGCCAATCTCATTCCGCCCCCCCTACCCCGATGGAGAGTGTTCAACTTAGCTTTCTTGCGGATCAGGAGTCGGACTCCTCTGCTGCCGATCCCCATGTTGCTCAACTGAATGCGATTGATCCCCTTGACAAAAAAGTATTTATCCCGGTTCTTCAAGGATTCCGAGCGGCAATGAATGCTCATGCGGTAGGAATCATCCGTTCCATGGAAGACTATCAATTCAAAATCTTGGCCAACATTGGACAGGACTGGATCCGATCACGCGGGGAGATCTTCGTGATCAAGTATGATCATCTTCTGAAAGACTCCGAAAAGGCAGCCATCCATATCGTTGGATCCAATGATTTTCAATCCAATCATCTAACCTATAGCCGTAAACCTGCAAGTATTACTGCTATTGCCATTTCCGCCATTGGGAAGACGGGTAATTACTTGCTCTTTGATACGTTTGCCAAGGAAGGGTTCAGTCACCCCCGAGTGATTGAATTACTCACTACCTTTGGAGAGGCCTATAGCCTACTGCTCTATCGTGATGATCCCTACCGTCCAAGACATGAAATCATCGCTGAGGAAATGTTAAGTGCGAGAATGCAGAAACGGGAGTTAGCCTTTGCATTGGTGGCCCCTCAAAAGGCTGAAGAATTATCGAAAACATACAAGGATTTTATCGGCGAAATTGAACAACGTCTTTCAGAGTGCCTGGATACGGTTACCAATAACGGGCGAGTGGTTCAATTCGGTGAACTCCTGTTTGGGGTTTTTACCGATGGGAGGAGGGAGTACTTGGAGGGATGGCATAAAACCCTGCAGAGTGAAATTTCCTCTCATGGTGGTCTGCTCAGTGGAGGAGTATTCATTGGGATCGTCGTTATGACCCAATCCCATCCAACCAGTCGTGAGCTCCGTGAGGAAGCCAGACGTGCACTCCTTGAGGCCTACAGCGGCCCCGTGTCAACGGTGATCGTATAGAAGGATTGATTCATCCCCCTCCTCGTAGCCTGTTGCATCTCCATGGGCTGCCTATCAGTTCAGAGTATCCGATGAATGATCATTCACAGATTTTCCCATCTAATTCATCTAATGGTGATATTCTATGGATCTTTTCATTGAATCAAATCATAGGGGGATCCAAACGTATATCGTTCCACCATCCTCTATTCCTGTCGTTCTACGGGCCATTCTCGTAAGAGAAAACGCTCGTTAAATCCACCTTCGACAACAATAGCCACTCTATTGATGTCAAGTATATGAATCCTTTGTGGTGAACCTTTCTATACTTGTCGATTCACCTGCCCTATCGCCTTCATTTACGTTGAACTCGGTGTATCACTCACGAGAGGTACAAAAATATATTTCCCATGTTGTTCGGTATCATAAGACTCTGCACCCGTCCGAGTTACTCGGGTCATCGTCTGTCCATGTCGATCTCCAACGGGGACAACCAGACGACCTCCTCGTTGATTGTCATTTGGCTCACGGAGTTGGCTTAAAAGGACTGACGGGATCTCCATCGCACCCGCAGTCACCACAATCCCATCAAATGGTGCCAAACTGGACCAGCCAAGAGAGCCATCACCAACTCTCAGCAATGCACGATAGTTTAAGTGATTCAAAAGTGACTTTGCCCGTACATGCAAGAGCTTGTGACGCTCAATGGAAAATAAACGAACGCCCATTTCACAAAGGATAGCCGCCTGATATCCACTTCCTGTTCCAATTTCAAGAATGGAGTCTCCAGGCTCGGACTCTAGTAACATCGTCTGGAAAGCGACGGTGGATGGCTGGGAAATAGTCTGCCGTAACCCAATGGGTAGTGCATAATCCTCATAGGCCCGATGTTGCAGAGCACCATCAATGAATAGCTCACGAGGGACGCGTCCAATCGCTTCAAGCACCCGTTCATCTGATATTCCCTTGGATCGAATCTGCTCTACAAGTCGAGCTCTCCGACGTTTAAAAACTCCTTCAGACTGTGCCATCATGAGTGATCGGTTTGACGAATTCCACCAGATGAAACTCCGGTAATCAATGCCTCCAATAAATGATTTTTCAGCTCCTCCACAGTAAGGCCCGATATCATGACACCCTGTTCAGCAACCGAAATTTTTCCCGTCTCTTCCGAAACGACAACCACAAAAGCATCCGTTTCTTCGGTCAGGCCGACCGCAGCACGATGGCGAGTTCCAAATTGCCTCCCCAAACGCTCACTCCGAGAAACGGGCAGGATACACTTTGCCGCCTCAATACGATTGTCTACAATCATGACTGCACCATCATGTAATGGACTATTTTTATAGAAGATGGACATCAACAGGTTTGAACTGATTGCTGCCTGCAGTGACTCACCCGTTTCCACATAACTGCGCAAACCATTGGTGCGCTCAAAAGCAATGAGTGCCCCTATCTGTTGCTGACTAAGTAAACTGACCGCTGTGACCACTTCGGTAACAATTTCACTGCTTTTCACTGGATTCAACAAACGTCGAAACAGAGGTGTCTGCCCAAATAAAATCAGCACCCTGCGGATTTCTGGCTGAAAGATGATGATCGCTGCCAACACATAGATATCACTGAGTGCTGAAAACATTGACTGCAGTATCTTCATGTTCGTCGCTTCCACTGCAAACTGAATCAACAGCAGACCCAAAAACCCTGCAAAGAGGGAAACGGCAAGCGTTCCCCGCATTGTCATATAAAGCCTGTAGAATACTAGGGCCACAAGAATGATCTCAAAAAGATCAATCAATCGCACGGGAATGATGCCAAACAGATTCATTCTCCACACTCAAGGATGGCTTCCATACCCCGAATCATTTCCACCGTTGCACGAACATCATGGGTTCGGATCAAGTGTGCACCCTGAATGATGGCAACTGCGGCCATTCCCAGCGATCCGTATAATCGATCACTCACGGGAGCGGGCTGATCATCATGGCTGAGGACCATGCCAACCGTGCTCTTGCGTGAGATTCCCACCAGTATGGGATACGATAACGCAGCAAAACGATTCAGTTGATGAATCAATTTCAGATTGTCCCGATGCTGTTTGCCAAATCCAAATCCAGGGTCAATGACGACGCTCTGGACACCTGCATCTTTCGCCCGCTTTGAGGAGGCCGCTAACATCTGGTACACCTGCGTGACAACATCGGTGTAATCCGATGTGTGGACAAGATGGCTCTGGTTCGCCACAGAGTGCATCACGACATAGGCAGCATTGACCTGTGCCGTATATTCTGCCGAACGAGTGCCATGGGTAAGACCTGAGATATCGTTGATCATATGAGCCCCCGCATCAAGAGCTGCCTTGGCAACCACTGGATGAAAAGTATCCACAGAAATGATGGTATCAGGCAATGCATCATGAATGGCTTCAATCACGGGAACGATGCGTTGGATTTCTACGTATACTGGCACTGGCGCGGCACCAGCACCATAGACAGCACCACGGGGGCGCGATGAAGCACCTCCGACATCAATGATACGTGCCCCTTCACTGACCATTGCTTCCGCATGTGTGAGAGCTTGCGAGACCGTTTCATATTGACCTCCATCATAAAATGAATCTGGCGTGATGTTCAGGATCCCCATGACAACAGCTCCCTGAGACAGATCCAGCCAGCAATCTCGACAGACGAGTCCGTTAGGGGGTACCCGGTCTAGGGGATCATCCATGTTGTGGGATCATGGTTCTTCATTTGATGGTTAAACCGATCAATCTATCACAAAGTGCGTTGCTCTACTCACCCTCTCTCACTACTCCCGTCATGCGTTGCAATGTCCAATTTTATGCCAAGACGCACGCCCTATAAAATACAATCAAATCAGTTAAGACGCTTACTAGGGCGTGCAGCTCATACAGAATGGGGGCAAAGGTTTGGATTCTCTCACATTGCGCAGCAATCTGATGTAATCAAAGCGTATCAATCTCAGGTTCCCATTCATACCTATGAAGATCTCAAACCTTTCGTTGATCGCATCCGTGCTGGGGAAGAGGACATCCTGTGGCCGGGAAAAATAAGACACTTTGCCATTTCCAGTGGTACAGCCTCTGCTGGGAAAGTCATTCCAGTGAGTCTAGACATGCTCCATATGACTCGTAAATTTCCTCTGCGGCTCATAAAAAAGTATGTGAGGACGACGCAGTCATGGACGACCTTTCTTGGAAAACATCTGGCCTTGCCGGGTAAGGTGGAACAAGATCCTGATCATCCGGGCGTACTCATTGGAGAAGTCAGTGGATTGCAGTCTCTTTATGCCCCCTACATTTTCAGGAAGTTTTTTCGAGCACTCCCGCCATCAGTGACGTACATATCCAACTGGGATTCTAAACTCCGCACCGCCGTAGATTTGACATTGAATCAGGATATCCGGCTCATTGCAATGGTTCCAACTTGGGCACCCGTTTTTTTTCGTTTGTTGATTGAACGTTACAATGAAATTCATCGGTCCAACATATCTACTGTTGGCGAGATCTGGCCAAATTTGAATCTGTATGTTTCTGCAGGGGTGGCTTTGAGTTCTTATAGGGCGATTCTTGAAGAGCAAATCGCACTTCCAAACCTCCACTTTCTTGAAGCATACGGAGCCTCAGAAGGATCCTTCTCCTGTCAGACCGATCTTGAAGATCCTGCCATGCAACTGCTTCTTGATAATGGAGTGTTTTTCGAGTTTATCCGAATGGACGACTTGGGGTCCGAAAATCCAGAGCGGCTCACTATTGAACATGTCCAAACGAACGTACGCTATGCACCAGTACTGACTACAGCTAGTGGACTCTGGTCCTATCTTTTAGGCGATGTAATACGATTCACAAACCTGTCTCCTCCCAAGATTCTAGTCGCTGGCCGAACCTCTGAAATGATGGATGTCTACGGAGAAGCCGTCTTTGGAGAGGAAGCACGCCATGCCATCAATCAGGCATGCAACTTGACCAATAGTCTTATGCAGGAGTTCCATGTTTCGGCTATTGCACCACATGGAGATACTCTCCCTGCCCATGAATGGATCATTGAATTTAACCGTGTTCCCCAAGATCTCAAAGAATTTCTGCGATTACTTGATACTTCGCTTTGTGACATCAACATCCATTATCAAATCCGTCGTGAAGGTAAGGCTTTTCGTCCACCCGAAGTTGTCATCGTACCGAGCGGAACCTTCAATGCCTGGCTGATCACCAGCCGTGGAGAAATTACAAGTCAGACGAAAATCCCTAGAATGAGTAACGAAAGGAACATTGCATGTGGAGTATTGAACCATGCAGGAGAACATGCGCAGCGAATTCAAGTGGATGAATTCCTGTAGGAGTCTGGTTGTTTGATTGAGCAATAGTTCATCGTGGGGGAGTCAACGGGACCATTTCCTTCAGATTGAGTTGGGCTTTTTGATTGCCCAATAATCCAGATGAGATAGCATTTCTTCAACAAGGCAAGCACGGCCTCCAATCATTGGATATGGAGCAGGGGATCCATCCTTGAGTATAGAAAGATCACAGTCAGCCCCGTTCAAATATCGCAAGACTCCGCCATTGGCTAACAGCATAGCGTATCCAGGAGCCAAATCCCAGATTTTGTCATGTCCAATCAAGACTAATTGAGCACTCCCGGTAGCCACCAAACTTAAATGTGAGGATGCTGTCCCTAATCCTAGGACCCTTCCAGGATAGGATGGATGCAGTGTATATCGCTGATGAGGTCGTGCATGGGTCAGCAGAATTGTGTTTTGATGAAGCGATTGATCGGGCGATAGCTCCATTGGTTGGGAATTTCTCCATACCTTGCCCTCTTTTGTATAAAACAGGTCTCCTGTCGTTGGAATATGGATATACCCTTCCACTGGAACCCCATGATCCATCAAACCTATGGCAATGGCCCAGCTGGACATGCCCACCATGAATGGTGCAGTTCCATCAATCGGATCAATCGTCCAATAGCGGGATCCGCTTTGGGGCAGTCGCAGGATTTCATTTTCCTCAGCAATGATTCCATCGTCTGGAAACTCCCTTGAAATCATTGATATCAAAAACTGCTGAACCGCACGATCGGCATCGGTTACAGGAGATCCATCACGCTTAATTTCGTACGATCCTTGAAGAAAGTAACGCATTGATCTGTGTCCAGATTCTAGTAGAAGTGGACGAAAAAATTCTATCATCTGTGCATATCGCTTGAGATTTTCACCTATCCATTGGAATCAACGAATGGGTTTTTAAGTATACTGAGGGTTCTGTCTATATCAGATGCAGCTAAATTACTCTCTATCCTGTGATGTATGAATCAATTCCCGTTTATGATATTCCTTAATGATATGGTATAATAACACCTTGTGCATATTCCAAGATCAAGATAGACTTCCTTCATCATTCCTTGCTGAGTTACCTATACCAGATCTGACAGAACGGATTGTTCTACTCTTTTTTCTCAACAAATTCTGGCGGATCCAGCCAATTTGGCCATATTCAATATCCTCATCCCTCATCGGGTAGAGCATCCATCACATCTTTTAAGATCTCTGCTATCTGTTTCGCGAGGTAAGGTGGAACTGCGTTCCCTATCTGATGATATTGTGATGTTCGTGCCCCCTCAAAAAGATAATTGTCTGGAAAAGTTTGTAATTGAGCTGCCTCACGAACCGTTAAGCTTCGGCATTGAACTGGATCATAATGAATAAAATAGTGTCCATCTTTGGAAATATGTGAGGTAATCGTTGTATCTACCCGATTCCGAAGCTGCACTCTGAAACGATCTGAAAATGCAATGGAATTGTTTTTCAAAATCGCACTTTTATGATTAGGTAGTGCCTGTCAGAAAATACCAAAATCTCAATATAAAGTTCCCTCAGTCCCTCTGAGTGGGTTTTTTCTGCTCTCTGTGGGGCATTGGATGTCCAAGTTTCCACCCTGCGTCAAAAATGTGCATAGAAGCCACTCAGACGCATTTTTCGATGCAAAAAAGTTTGATGGTTCTCAGAAAATTCAATACTTGCCCATATTTGACACGTTCAAGTGCTCATCTTCGCGATTTTATTGAACGTATTGTCATGGATGATGAGACAACTCTTTACCCACCAGTTATCGCTTACGCAATGTCCCCATAGAGGACATTCAATTTGATCTGAATAGTCGTGACCCTTTTGTCGCGTTCCTCTTTGGTATTCAGTCCATCTTGACCAATAACGCCGCATGTAAAAAGTTGACGGAGTTGTTGAATGCCCACAACCCTAAGGTCAGCAAACATCGGGGTCGCCCAGGTATGAATGTCTGGGTTATGGTCTTATTGGCAGCCCTTAAACAGGAGTTGAATTGTACCTATCATCGATTGGCTACCATGGCGAATCAGATGGGAGTTCTGCGTCTGTTGATGGGACATGGTACGAAAGATGAGAAGGTCTATAAGGACCAATCTCTTCACGACAATATCACCTTGGTAAGCTCTACGTTATTACAAAAACTGAATCAGTTGATTCTTTTGTTGATCGTTGATGACCGATTGTCATAGCATATTGTGATTGTATTATTGATCACTCCAGACCGCAAGTTCATTACCACATGGATCATGAAAATGAAATCTGCGACCACCGGGAAAAGAAAATGTGGGGGTACAGATCTCACCGCCAGCGTTTGTAATCCTGTCCATCGTAGATTCAAGATCATCAGCATACAAGATCACCAATGCCGCCCCATTGGCCGCGCTCTTTGATTTCAACGCAGACGGATAAAATCCTCCATCTAAATAGCCATCATTAAAAGCACAGTAATCCTCTCCATAATCCTCAAATGTCCATCCAAAAACCTCCCCGTAAAATTGCTTCGCTTTTGAGAGGTCGTTCGCTGGAAGTTCAATATAATTAATACGGCAGTCTATGAGCATAATTCGGTATTGGTTTTAAACTTTTAGATATGCATTGGCGGTCAACTTTCCTGTCTCCAGACAAAAGTGCCTCGAACATCAATATACCCTGAGAGCCCATCTAATGTGACCCAGGCAAGTCCTTGATCAAACGAGGAAGCCCTAGAAAATTGGGGTGGAATGATCATAATTCCATTCGGATCTATATATCCATAACCTTCATTGGTTAGAACCAGTGCCAATCCGTCTGAAAAGTCATCTGCACGCTGAAACCCAAGAGGAATGACCTCATTGCCCTCACGGTCAATGAATCCCCAAAAACCTTCCCTGCTCACCCGTGCACGCCCCTGATGAAACGAAAAAATCCGGTCATAATCCAAGTTCAGCACGAATGCACCAGTCGCATCAATAAACCCCCACTCCTTTCCCTTGCGGGCGAGTGATAACCCCTCGGAAGGATTCCGTAAGGAGTGAAATTCTGGCTCTACTACCCACGAATCGCTTGGATCAAGAAGCCCCCACCGTGTACTTACATTGACGACAAGAATCTTCCGTACAACCTCCACAGCAGCCATCCCCTCTGAAAACGGAAATGCCCGCACAAATTGATCAGAAATAACCATTTCTCCCGATCGGTCCATGTATCCCCATTTGGGTTCAAGCCCCCCAATGGTTCCCGAACGCATGCGCACTGGTGCATACCCCTCATGAAAATCCAAAGCCGCAGAGAAGAATTGATCCGTAATGGGCGTGCCACTTTGATCAATAAAGGTCCAATACTGCTCTGATTGAACGCGAGCGGCTCCATCTTTGAAAGGATATACCGCCGCATACTTCGTCTCTATATGCATTGAGTCCGCCATGTCAATAAATCCCCAGTAACCACTCAACTGAACAGCAGCCAGCCCCTCAGTGGATAACTTCGCTCCATCATACTTTGGCTCAACGACTATATCACCATCGCTATTAATAAATCCAAACCGACCATTTTCCATCATAGGGTACATGGTCACCTGCTGACCAAAAACACCATCATGGGCCATAGCACCACTCATCAAGAGTAGCACACTCATTAATTTAGTCCAACGGGACAGATACCAATGCATTATCAATTAAACGTACTTCTCCAAAATATACTGCAACCGCAGCAATCAATTCCATTCCTGAACTCAAGTCTTCAATTGGGTGAAGCGTATTGGAATCAACGATCTCCGCATATTGTAACCTTGACAAGGGGGCTGATTGAATGGTCTTCTTCATCAAATCTCTCACTGTTTGAGACGATGTTTCTCCATTTTTAATCAACTCAGTAGCCACGATGACCGCTTTTGAAAGCACCCGAGCTTGTAGGCGTTCATCGGGTGACAAATATTCATTTCTGGATGAATAAGCTAAACCACTTGCCTCACGAGCCGTGGGAACTCCAACCATTTTTATATCCAACGATAGATCATGGATCATCTTTTTTAACAAGATGAACTGCTGAATATCTTTGAGTCCAAATACACCGATATGAGGCTTGCAAGCAGCAAATAATTTCATGACTACGGTCAGGACTCCTTCAAAATGCCCTGGTCGATTTCTGGCACAGAGGAACTTTGTCATCTCTGGGCAAGTCACCCACACTTGGTGGTGATCGGTGCCCTCCGGATAAAAAGCAGATTCTGTCGGTGCAAATACAGCATGAACCCCACCAATGTCCGCAAGTATTGCACAATCACGATCAAAATTTCGAGGGTAGGAATCAAAATCTTCATGGGGGCCAAACTGCGTTGGATTGACGAAAATTGTCACCGTAACATGATCTGCCTCCTCTTTTGCACGCCGTATCAGAGATACATGACCCTCATGAAGACTGCCCATGGTTGGAACCAGTGCCAATGTATGACCTTGCGTTCGCGTTTTGTCCGCATAGGCCTGCATGGATGGAACAGTTCTGAAAATTTTCATAAAACCATTCAAGTGATTGAAACGATGTTTCCATTTGTTACAACGAGTCCACTAATTCGTTTATATTTGTGATACCCATCATTAATTTACCTGTTATGAGTGATTTTCGGATAGAAACAGACTCTCTTGGAGAAGTCCATGTACCTGCTGATGCCATCTATGGAGCACAGACCCAACGTGCTATTGATAATTTCCCGATCAGCGGCCAGCGAATGCCTCGAGCATTTATCCGTGCATTGGGACAGATCAAGCGTGCTGCTGCCAAAGCAAACGCCGATCTTGGTCTACTTGATCAGTCATTCGCGACTGCTATTGTTGAGGCCACCCAACATGTGATTGGTGGACAACTTGACGACCAGTTTCCGATTGACGTTTTCCAGACTGGAAGTGGCACATCCAGCAATATGAATGCCAATGAGGTGATTGCCCATCTCGCAACAGATGTGCTTGATCATCCGACGGTACACCCCAATGATCATGTCAACCTGTGCCAATCCTCCAACGATGTCATCCCAACCTCCATTCAGGTAGCGGCATCCTGCGAAATTGAAAATCAACTCATTCCAGCCCTGATACGATTGGAAGCCGCATTGCAGGAAAAAAGTTATGCATATGACGATATCGTCAAGAGTGCCCGCACTCACCTGATGGATGCTACCCCCATTACATTGGGGCAGGAATTCGGCGGCTATGCCATGCAAGTCACCCGAGGTATTCAACGGATCCGTTCAGGGCAGGCTGAACTGTGTGAAGTTCCCCTCGGTGGGACGGCCACTGGATCGGGGATCAATCGACATCTTGAATTTCCCAAAAAAACACTTGCCTTTCTTGAGGAAGAAACTGGACTTGCATTCAGAGAAGCGGAAAATCACTTTGAAGCTCAGTCTGCCCGAGATGCGATCGTGTCCGCATCTGGTGCACTAAATACGGTTGCTGTTTCGTTTATGAAAATAGCCAACGACATCCGAATCCTCTCCAGTGGACCCACCAGTGGAATTGCAGAAATCAAACTCAAGGCTCTACAGCCCGGTTCTTCAATCATGCCCGGCAAAGTCAATCCCGTGCTTTGTGAAGCCATGATGATGGTTTGTGCAAGAGTGATGGGCAATCACACCACCTTAACCATTTGTGGACAGCATGGAACCTTAGAGCTGAATGTGATGATGCCCGTCATGGCGGTCGCCCTCTTGGAAAGTATCCAAATTCTTGCTGGTGCATGTCATGCCTTTGTAGATAAATGTCTCACTGGAATGGAACCAAACCGTGCACGATGTCAGGAACTGCTAGAGCTGAATCCATCCCTTGCTACGGCCCTCAACAGTGCCATTGGGTATGATTTGGCTTCAACGATTGCTAAAAAAGCTGCCATGTCCGGACGTACGGTTCGTGCAGTCGCATTAGAGATGAATGTCTTGGACGAAAAGACACTTGATGCACTGTTGGATGTGCGTAATTTGACACAACCTGGAATTCCGAGCGGCCAATAATTTGATCCTGATGGTTTGGTCCGTTGTTTGCCGTTTCCAACCTTTACTACTCTCAAACAGATTTGTCTTTAACCAATGAATAAAATTCGCTTTTTTCCTACGATTGCTGTTATCTCCGCCGTTTTTGCTGCAGGCGTATTGACCACAACACTTGGTGTTAATTTATTTGACCAAGGCGAAAAGGTCGGTACTGATGTGCAAGCTGGTAGCTCGGAGATTCTCCAAGCTCCATCCGAAGGTGCCCGTCTAGAATGGGAGGAGGCATTTGTCAATGTTGCCGAGGCCGTCAATCCCGCTGTTGTTCAAATTCGCTCCAACGAAAAAGTTGAAGTCAGTGGAAACAGAAATATATGGGAAGGAACTCCCTGGGAGCAGTTTATGCCAGAGGTTCAACCCAATATGCCCCCTCAAATTCGTCAGGGGCTTGGATCTGGTGTTCTCATTCGTTCTGATGGGTATATCGTGACCAATGATCATGTTGTCTCTGGGGCGGATAAGTTGCAGGTATCACTCTATGATGGCCGCATCTTTACCGCGGAAGTCGTAGGCCGCGACCAAAACAGTGATCTAGCCGTCATCCGCATTGATGAAACCAACCTACCCACCGTTACGCTTGCTCCTCCATCCAATGTTCTCGTTGGACAGTGGGTCATGGCTTTTGGGTCTCCCCTAGATGAGGCTCTAGATAATACCGTGACGGCTGGGATTGTTAGTGCTGTTGGCCGTACCAGCAATCGACTGGCTCGCATCAATCTGTATTCTGATTTAATCCAGACCGATGCAGCCATCAACCGAGGGAATTCAGGAGGACCTCTGGTCAACATGAGCGGGCAACTCGTTGGGATCAATTCTGCCATCCTTTCCCCCACTGGAGCCAATGCTGGTATTGGGTTTGCCATTCCGGTTTCTATTGTAGGAAATGTGGCCACCCAGTTGATTGAGAAAGGAAGGGTTGAGCGTGGTTTTTTGGGGATTCGATTTGAGAGAGTATCCCAGTCTCTTGCTAGTGCACTGGATGCTCCCCCAGGTAGTGCTCAAGTCAGTAGTGTAGAGGATAATAGTGCAGCCGAGGATGCTGGCGTTCAAGTCGGTGATATTATTGCTGGAATTGATGGAGTGGAACTCGCAGACTATCTACTGCTACGCACGACCATCGGTAATAAATCGCCAGGAGATCGCGTTTCGCTTGATATCATTCGCGGAGAGGATCGGATCCAAATTGATGTCACTCTCGGGATGCTTCCGAGTCAATTTTCGGGGAATGCCCAGCCGAGCGAATCGCGCCCCGAAGAGGAAGGCAAACTGGATGAGCTTGGTCTGTTGCTCCGAGATTTGGATGAACAAGTTCTTGAGGAGCGGTTTCGGACCTCAGAAGATGTCCGGGGAGTATGGATCCAGTCCATTGATGAAAGCAGTCAGGCCTTTGATGAATCAGACCTTCGGACCAACGATGTGATCGTTGAAATTAATCGAACTCCGATCAATAACATTGATGACTTCCAGCGCATCTACAGAGAGATTGAACCCGGTACAACATTCATCGTCAAGTTGCTGCGTTCCCAGTTCATCAGTGAGGATGCAATGGAATTTCTCCCCTTGATGACCGCCCTCACCAAACCGAACGCGTAGATGAATCCTTTCTTTGATCCCTGCGAATGACACATTCTTCATCACGGAGCCGCACTGCGGCCCCTGAATCCATCAGTCCATGCGTCCAGAGGTGATCCATGTATCCTTGGGAAATGCTCAAACCATTCCCATTTGGTTTGCTTCCCTGACCGAACTCCCATCCTATTGCGAGTCTGTGGATCTACGCATAGGCCCATGTATCTTGATCACCGATACAAACCTAGTGCCTCTGTACCTTGATCAGGTCAAAACATCTCTGCTTGACTCTGGATGGGGGCCCACGACGGAAATCATCATTCCATCGGGTGAGGCATCCAAAAGTGCCGATGTTCTTCAGTCGATTTATGATCAGACCCTCCAATCTGGTCTTGACCGCCAAACCCCCATCTTTGCCTTGGGTGGAGGTGTCATAGGGGATCTTGCTGGTTTTGCGGCTGCCACCCTGCTTAGAGGACTTCCATTGGTTCATTTACCAACCTCTCTCATTGCTCAGGTGGACAGTTCCATTGGTGGGAAAACGGGAATCAATCATCGCATTGGAAAAAATCTGATTGGTGCCTTCTATCAACCTCATCTGGTTCTGACCGACTTAGATCTACTTCAGAGCCTTCCAGAATTGGAATGGACCAGCGGTCTTGCCGAAGTGGTCAAACACGGGTTCATTGCTGACGCTGATTTCTTTACCTATCTGTCTTCCAACTGGGATGCCATTCTGCAAAGAGATAATGAACAGGTTCAACGCATGGTGATCCATGCAGCACGAATCAAAGCATCCATCGTCTCCAAAGATGAAAAAGAGTCGTCTCTCAGAGCCATTCTGAATTTTGGGCATACCTTTGCCCATTCCATTGAGCGCGTTGCTGGCTACGGACAGTTTACTCACGGAGAAGCCGTAGCTCTTGGGATGCGTGCAGCAACCAAGGTTTCCTCACTGATTCACCCAAACCTGCCCCACCATTTGATTGATTCTTTCTTATTAAAATTGCCTGTACGAAATTCCATTGGTGACATTTCTATTGATGCGTTGATTCAAGCGATGTATTATGATAAAAAGGTCATGGCTGGACAGCTTCGCCTCATTCTGATTCGAGATATTGGTGATGCGTATGTGCATGATCAAGTGAGTGAAGACCTTATCGCACAAGGATGGGAATCTATCATGCAATCATAGTACACTCCGAGAACAAACCCATACATCCACTCATGCGTGCCTCTTTTCAGTACGGACTGATCTTCACTGTACTTTTGTTTTTTGTTGCTACGGCTCAGTCCCAGCAACCGAATATCGTCCTGATTGTCGCCGATGATTTAGGATATGGAGATCTATCCACCTATGGAGCTCAGGATCTTTCTACACCTGCCTTGGACAGTTTGGCAGCTTCGGGAATGCAGTTCAGTCAATTCTATGCGAATTCTCCTGTCTGCTCACCCACCCGAGCCTCGTTACTCTCTGGACGTTATCCTCCCCTAGTAGGTGTCCCTGGTGTCATTCGTACACATGCAAACGATAACTGGGGACACCTTGCATCCGATGTGCAGCTATTACCCGAAATGCTTCGCTCCCATGGATACCATACTGCAATGATCGGAAAATGGCATCTTGGACTATACCCACCCCAACGCCCGATGGACCGCGGCTTTGATCATTTTGAAGGGTTTTTGGGAGATATGATGGATGATTATTATACCCATCAGCGCCATGGGCTGAATTACATGCGTCATGGAGAACAGGTGATCACAACCGAAGGGCATGCGACCGATCTGTTCTCGGACTGGGCGGTACGATACATTGAAAGTCGAACATCCTCCAAGGCTCCCTTCTTTTTGTATCTGGCTTACAATGCCCCGCATACACCTATCCAACCACCCGAAGAGTGGGTCAGAAGAGTTCATCAGCGCGAGGATGGCATTGATTCTACCAGAGCCAAACTGGTTGCCCTTATTGAGCATATGGATCATGGGATTGGGAAGGTCCTTACTGCACTGCATGAAAGTGGATATCAAGATCAAACACTGGTACTCTTTGTCAGTGATAACGGTGGACAGCTGGATGTTGGAGCCAATAACGGTCCTTTAAGGGCGGGTAAAGGGACTGTATACGAAGGTGGGTTACGAATTCCTGCCATTGCTTCCTGGCCTCAAAACATAGCATCAAACTCCATGAGTCAAGCCCTTTTGACCACCATGGATATCTATCCAACTCTATTAGAGGCTGCCAACATCAAACTTTCTCATGTCATTGATGGAATCAGTTTCCTGCCCACTCTAATGGGCAAATCAGACCCTGATCCTGATCGAATTCTTTTCTTTTCCCGACGTGAGGGTGGACTGCACTTCGGTGGAAAAACGATTGAAGCGGTTCGTTGGGGGCCATGGAAACTCCTCCAGAATAACCCATATGCATCTCTGGAGCTCTATCATCTCATCAATGACCCCCTTGAAACAATGGACCTATCCTCACAAGAACCAGACATCTTTCGTCAACTTGCGACAATCCTCCGCGAATACATCCAAATGAGCGGTCAACTTCCATGGCAATAAATTCACAGTTCAACAGCTGACGAAGATCAGAGGACATTTGCAATAACATTGAAATCTTGACGGGATGATTGCTGATCAAAATTAATTCAAACCATCACGGATGTTACATAGAAGTCCTGCCATAATGCAAGAAGAGGCTGTTTTGAAACCCAGTACGGAATCTCAATGAGGTTTAAGATTGAGCCAGCTGCCATTCAAGCAGATCATGACGATGGAGCATTCTACCATGATTTCTGTACAAGCTTCAGTTCTCTGTTTCAAGATTCTTTCCATCATACATCAACTTGAAAGGCTTTGTCCAACCGTATCTATTCCTAGAAATTTTATCCCTGCGTACTCAAACCCATTTTTGAGATCTTCTTGATCCATCTTGCCGACAGATGATCGCATTGATATATTCAACATTGATATGCCCTCATTATCTCTCAAACCATTCTTGGGGGATCTTGACTCGCATCAATCCTCCTCCAAAATCTGAATGTTAATAACGGGGGAAAGTTTACCCAAAAAAAGCATTCGAACTTGATCGAAAAATAACATGCAACTCAAGGATTTACTCAGATGGTGTGTATGGTTGAATGGGCTGGCTGTTTTCGTATCTCCGATCATGGCACAGCCTGTACTTTCGGAAGGCGGCCTTACAGAAAAAGTCATCAACCCAACCGGTACGGTGGATGTCTTTGTTGTGGATGGTCAAGGATTTGGTGAAAACCAGCATGGCACTCGGATTACGGCCACGTTTAACAGTCATACGGAAGTCGCTCGCCTTGTTCAGCTCAGTGGGAGTGCAACCTATACGTATGAAAGTAGGACTATTGGGGCAATCAATGCCGCAGGGTTGATTCACCACTCACTAGGTACTGGTAGCGGTATTTTTTGGACTTCGACGGATTCCTCGCCAGCGTACTCGACAAGTACTACCTCACAATGGGAAGTTGAATCGGATGGTGCTCGACCCTTTCATAAGACATCGGTTTTGGCAGCAAAATGGCTCTCTACGCAAGACATCCTTTTTATCTCTTCTCTTGAGAATCCAACCATTGTTTCAGGACAGGATCAACGTCAACTCTACTGTGACGATTACCCACATATTCATAGAACCGATTTCTGGATTCCCTATTGCGGATCATTGGACGATTACATTGCCCATAATGGAGTTGCAATCGATAGAACCATTTTCACTGGGGCTATCCTCGCTGGGAAAATGGCAAGAAGTGGTGTCAGGGCAGGGGGTAAATTTGATCAGAACGCGATTTATGTTGAAGCTCTTGGTGGGCAGACTTCCCATGCAGCACCAGTGCTCGCCGCTTACGCTACAAATCTTTCATTCAACAATCCAAGTTGGGGGGCAGCCAAGTTAAAAGAAGAGCTCTTCAAACTCGCCACCGATGAAACCCTTCCACATTCTGATGGCGGGACAAGAACGGTCAAAGTAATCCGTCCTGCCAATGCCCCCACAGCAACTGCTCCTACGGCTCCTGAAGCCCCCTCAAATTTAACTGCAACCGCCTCTGGTCGTACCAAGATCAATCTTTCATGGACAGTACCATCGGAGAATGGCGGTGCCGACATCTCAGGTTACAAAATAGAAGCATCATCCACTGGTACGTCAGGGTGGACAGATCTGGTAACAAGTACAGGCTCTCCACCCACAACCACCTATTCCGACAGCGATCTGGCGCCTGAAACAACGCGTTATTATCGGGTCAGTGCTATCAATTCAATTGGTACAGGGGTGCCTTCCAATATTGCCAGTGCAACCACAGAGGCACCCACAGCCCCAGATGCACCCACTTCGCTGATCGCAACTGCCTCTGGACGCACGATCATCAATCTAGCATGGACAGCACCATCCGACGATGGCGGTGCAGCCATTTCCAAGTATAAAATCGAAGTGTCTCCCGATGGTGATGCATCCACTTGGGAGGATCTGGTGGATGACATGGGATCGACTTCCACATCCTATGCCCATGAAAACCTTGACCCAGAAACAACACGTTACTATCGAGTCAGTGCCACCAATTCTGTTGGTACAGGCGATCCGTCCAACATTGATAACGCTACCACGGAGGCAGTGACAACCCCAGAAGCACCGGCTTCATTCATTGCGACTAGCTCTGGGCGCACGATCATCAATCTATCGTGGGTAGCACCATCCAACGATGGCGGAGCAATCATCTCTGGCTATAAAGTAGAGATGTCTCCTAACGGCACATCACTTTGGACGGATTTGGTAGCAAACACGGGCTCCGGTTCTACAACCACCTATGCTCATGAAAATCTTCCACCTGCAACAACACGTTATTATCGAGTCAGTGCGATCAATTCTGAGGGCTCTGGTGCACCATCTACAGTTGACGGAGCGACCACGGACGCACTGAATGTTCCAGATGAACCGACTTCATTGACTGCAACTGCTTCAGGACGCACCATGATTAATCTTTCATGGAAGGCTCCATTGGATAATGGCGGTGCTGACATCTCTGGATACAAAATAGAGGTGTCTCCCGATGGAGATGCATCAACCTGGGAGGATCTGGTGAATGACACCGAACTGAAATCTACATCCTATTCCCATGAAAATCTTGCACCAGCAACAACACGTTACTATCGTGTCAGCGCGATCAATTCTGTTGGTGCAGGGGATCCATCCAACACTGATCATGCTACCACAGACGCTCTGAAATCACCAGGAGCACCCACTTCTTTGACTGCAATTGCTTCGGGGCGTACCATCATCAATCTATCATGGATAGCACCATCAGAGGATGGCGGTGCAGCGATCATGGGATATAACATTCAGATATCTCCCAATGGCACATCTAACTGGACGGATCTGGTGGCTAACACAGTCTCAGAATCCATAACGTATGCTCATGAAAATCTTGTCCCATCAACAACCCATCATTATCGAATCCGTGCTATTAATTCTGTCGGCCCAGGGCCTCCTTCCAACACCGACAATGCCACAACGGATGCTCGGACAGTCCCTTCTCCTCCTACTGGCTTGGTTGCAACCGCTTCAGGGCGTGCCATCATTAATCTTGCATGGAAGCCTCCATCAGATGATGGCGGTGCAACGATTTCTGGATACAGAATAGAGGTATCTCCCGATGGTGTTGCATCAAACTGGGAGGATCTGGTGGCTGACACTCAATCAAATTCCACATACTATGCCCATGAAAACCTTAACCCGGAAACCACTCGTCATTATCGAGTCAGTGCGATCAATATTGTTGGTACGGGAAACTCATCCAATGCTGCTGATGCTACGACCGATGCAGTGACGGTCACCATCCCTGATGCACCTACATCATTGAGTGCATCCTCTTCGGGACGTACCATCATCACTCTTTCATGGAAGGCCCCCTCAAACAATGGTGGCTCCGATATCTCCGGTTACCGAATTGAGGAATCTACCAATCCTACTTCATCGGGATGGACCGCTGTGGTATCCAATACGGAATCAAGGTTGACCACTTACGATCATGAAAACCTTGCACCATCTACGACACATCATTATCGAGTCAGGGCTATTAATTCCATTGGTGGTGGACCATTTTCCAATACCAGCAGCACGAGCACCGAAGCACTGGCTGCTCCCGATGCTCCCACTGATCTGATAGCAACTGCTTCTGGGCGTACAGTCATCAATCTTTCATGGAAGGCTCCTTCCGACAATGGCGGTGCCGTTATTTCTGGGTATCAGATAGAGGTGTCCCCCAATGGCACATCCAATTGGACAGATCTGGTTGCCAACTCTAGATCAGCATCCACCTCCCACGCCCATGAAAACCTTCCCGTTGGAACGACCCGATATTACCAAATCCGTGCCATCAACACGATTGGTACTGGACCCGTTTCCAACATCAGTAGTGCAACCACGGATGCTCTCACTGCTCCAGATGCCCCCACAGAATTAAGTGCAACCTCATCTGGGCCCACCTCCATCAATCTTTCATGGAAGGCACCTTCCAGTAATGGTGGTTCCGCCATCTCAGGTTACAGAATTGAGGTCTCTCCGAATGGTACATCCAACTGGACAGATCTGGTATCTCACACAAGATCAAGATCCACAACCTATGTCCATGAAAACCTTGCTCCATCAACGACCAGATATTACCGAATCAGTGCCATCAATTCCACTGGTACTGGTGCTGTTTCTAATGTTAGCAGTACCCGAACAGACGCTCTCACCACTCCAGATGCCCCCACAGGTTTAACTGCGACTGCTACTGGGCGCACGACGATCTATCTTTCATGGACAGCTCCATCGGCATCGGGAGGTGCAATCATCACTGGATACAAGATAGAGGTGTCTGCAGACGAAGGCTCCACTTGGATGGATCTGGTGGAGAACACTGATTCCAGGGTAACCGTGTACACTCATGCTGGACTTGATGCATCCACGACCCGTCACTATCAGGTCAGTGCGATCAATTCTGCGGGCACTGGAATTTCGTCCAATATTGACAGTGCCACCACCAATGGACTGACCGCCCCCGATGCTCCGACATCGTTCACTGCCAGTTCTTCGGGACAGACAACCATCAATCTATCGTGGAACCCTCCGTCCAACAATGGAGGTGCTGCCATTACTGGATACCACATAGAGGTGTCTGCTGATGGTACGGCCAACTGGACGGATCTGATAGCGAACACTGGCTCTACGACAACCACCTACAGCCATACTGGACTTACGGCATCCACCACCCGTTCCTATCGGATCAGTGCAATCAATTCCGTTGGTACTGGGGTGCCTTCATCAATTACTTCAGTGACGACGGATGCTGTAACGGTAACGCTTCCAGATGCACCAGCTTCGTTGACGGCAATTGCTTCAGGGCAGTCCACCATTCTTCTCTCTTGGGATGCTCCTTCCAATAATGGTGGTTCCGTCGTCTCTGGTTACACCATTGAGGTTTCACCGAATGGCTCGTCCAACTGGACGGATCTTGTGCCCAACACTCGTTCTCGGTCTACGACGTATTCTCATGAAAATCTTGCACCGAATACAACGAACTATTACCGGATCAGTGCGATCAATTCCGTTGGTACAGGGCCCGCTTCCTTGATCGCAGGGGCCACCACCAACAGGCTATTGACCTTATCCATGAGCGGAGAAATTAATCGTCAACGTTATCCGGTTGGGGTTGAGATTGCGGAGTTTGCTCTTCCGATAGCGACGGGTGGAGTTGCTCCCTATACCTATACTCTGTTTCCCTCTGCACTGCCAGAGGGGTTGTCCTATAACGAGGTGCTGCGCACCATTAATGGTACACCATCTCAGATCACGACGCCCCCTCAATCCTTTGTCTGGGGAGTGACGGATGCAGTGGGCAGTGAATCTACCCTTCAATTTACGATTGAAGTCTACACGATATCTTTCACAGAGGGCATTGAGAATCAATCCTATACTCGTGATCAACCGATTGCCCCCCTAGTGCTCCCCGATATCATCGGTGGCATAGATCCGATCCAATATACCCTTACGATCTTTACACTACCATCCAATCTTCGATTTGATCTTCCCACGCGGACGATCAGCGGTACTCCATCGCAGGTGACACCACCCGTAGATATGGTCTACAAGGCTCAGGATGCTATGGGTGCAGAGGACAGTTTAACCTTCACGATTGAAGTGGTCTCCCCCGTCCACAACGAGGAGCCTTCTTCCCTGCCTAAGGATTTCATCGTACACTCCAACTACCCCAACCCTTTTACCCATTCAACCCGCTTGGTTTTCGATGTACCCTGGTCTGCACTGGTACGATTGGAGATTATGGATATGACAGGAAGACAGGTATACATCATGCCTGAGGTCAGCATGTCATCAGGTAAGGGGCAAGTGATTGAACTCAATGATTTGACATTGCCATCAGGGGCCTATTTGTATCGGATGATTGCGACCTCATTGGATGGGCAGTCTTACGTACATGTAGGCCACTTAATGAGCATTCGATAATCAGATGTCGTACCGTCAACATGGATCCAATATTCGCCCTTTTAGATGGGAAGACTCACTCATCATCCTGTACACCGTCTGGCATATAAAAACTCTCTTTACCTGAGAGATCCATTACATCGTTCTATTATGGTTGGAACCTGATGATGTTAGATCGACCATCTCTTATGGGGTACTGATGATGTATTGTTCTTGATGGCTTGATTCATTAGCTCTATCTGTTCTCACATCAAAAAACATCCCCCCTACAATTCATTTGAATCAAAACAAAAATATGTAGGCTTAATTCTCTTGCAACATCTGGATCATGATATTTTAGCATCTCGAAACGTTGTATGTTGTGTCTATAGACTAATCCCTAGATGTGATTGATTCGCTTTACCTGCTTTGATCATGCAGAAAAACAAGTTGCACAAACCTACGAGATGGAATCTTCTATTTTGAGAATCTTCCACCTAAAT
>JAPOUL010000106.1 GCA_026708685.1 Bacteroidota bacterium | reverse complement strand
TTAAAGCGATCAAAGTTCGTGCACGAGGATTCCGAAATCAAGAGCGGTTTGCGAATGCAATTTACTTCCATCTCGGTGGTCTGGATTTATATCCAGTAGGCTATCAGAATCGGTAAACCCACCGAAAAAGTGGAAGAACCGTAATTTTTGACCCTGGTGGAACGCAGGGTGTGGTCCAATTTGAGATTATCCCTGACACTGATGAAGAGGGGCCGGAGACGTTCATAGTTACCCTATCGGAACCCCGTAAAGCGATTATTGATCGAGCTGCAGCAACGGCAACCATTATAGACAATGATAGTAGCGTCCCATCAATTGCAATTGATGACGCTGTTAGCAGTGATAATACGGGCATAATGATGTTTAAGATAGTCCTCTCTCAACCCTATCCGTATGCCATTACGGCTCGTTATTACACCGAAGATGGAACAGCTACGGCAGGTCAAGATTACGTTGCATCAACGGGAGTGGTGACCTTTCCATCAGGATCTATGCAGGCTACCATACAGGTCCCAGTGGTCACTGATGACATCAAAGCACAAGGGGAAACGTTCTTTGTTCATGTAGAGCCAACAGAATCGATGCAGATGAAGAAATCGATAGCAACAGCCGTGATCCAACAATCAGTCCGCACGAAAGAGAATGATGCTTTGAAGGCTTATACGACACGTTTTGTTCGGACGACATCCATCCAAATAACGGAGGCATTGCAGGAGCGGCTTCGGCCCTCAGGATCCACCTGCTCGGCCATTCAGCGTGCAGAGACTGCACAACTCTGGCATAGCACATCCAGCTGGACCCCTTCTATAGGAGAACTGCTATCTGGGTGTCGGGTATCCAAGACCCAGAGGATCTCTACGGGGCACATAGGAGTCTGGGGGCGAGGAGCATTTCGTAGATTCAATGGTCGTCAGGAAGACGTATTAACTTTGCGTGGTGATGTATCTACCGCTATGCTTGGAGCGGACTATCAATGGAATGTAGGGTGGCTTGTCGGTATGATGGTCGCTCACAGTCAGGGAACCGGGACGTATCAGGCCACCGAAGACGATGGGGAGATTGACACACAATTAACGGGAATCTATCCGTATATCTCATATGAAGCCTCAGACTGGGAAGTTTGGCTGAGTGGCGGCTATGGATGGGGTAGTGCCAACGTACATGACATGAAAGGAGATTTAACATCACGATTTGGGGCGGTAGGATTCAAGGGTAATTTTCCATCCATGAGAAGATCAAGATGGAGCTATTATGGAGATGTACTCCTGACCGATGCGGAAGTGAATACAACAGGAATTCGCACCGAAGTGATTCGGGTTCGGTTAGGGATGGAGAGCACCTTTCAGTTAAGTGATGGGATTCGTCCCTATTTGGAGGCGAATGTTCGTCAAGATGGAGGAGATGCAGAGACGGGAGTCGGATTGGAGCTCGGTGGTGGTTTGCGAGTAGCTTACCCAGAATGGAAACTTCGCGGTGAAGTGCGTTCACATGGATTGATTCTTCACAGTGCGGACGGATTTACGGAATGGGGAATTTCAGGATCCATTCAGATTGGGAGCCCATCTGAAGGATTGATGATGCGATTACGTCCATCCTGGGGGCCCAACCACCGAATGATACTCCATCGTCAACAGACGATTCTGGATGCAACACCACTCCATTCGGGTATGCACCGTACCGAGGTGGAGTTGGGATATGGAATGCCCTTCCGCCGTGGAACTGCTCGATCTATTGCAGGAGTGACTCAGTTACCAAAGGGAAGGCTTCTCAGGTTAGGAGGGCAGTTGAATCCGTGGGATTGGGTATCGTTTTCTATCTCAGGGTTAGCACATCAATATCAATCCATCATAGGAGATGTGAGTGTCAATGTCCAAAGCATCCTTCGGTATTAACAGGTGATCACAGTTTGATGTCTGCTATAAGCGTCACGAAAAATTTAATTGCCGTTGACGAAAAAAAGATATAATTGACGCTAACAAATCCATCAAAATTCTCAACAATATGGATCAATGGCTAATCTTTGTGTGCTGACAGTTTTCTGCGTAAATGTCCAGAGATGAGTGCAAATCGAAAGATTGTCCCCAGAATTTTAATGGATGCCTTTACCGTTCCTGCAAGGGTTCCAGTAATTTTTGAAACACCGACTCTTTTACGATAGGATACGGGGTTTTCGGTGATTCTCAAATCCGCCAAACGTGCTTTGATCTGCATTTCAATCGTCCATCCATAGGTCCTGTCACGCATGTCAAGCCGTGATAAAGATGTAGCACGAATGGCTCGGAAAGGTCCTAAATCACTGTACTGTACTCCCCAGATCCAACGCATGAGAAAGCAAGCAAGTCGGTTTCCCCATCGTGCCTGAGGTAGCATTGCCCCCTTTTCACTGATCCCTTTGATTCTACTTCCAATCACAAAATCATGGGTTCCTGCAACAATCGGAGCGACTAAGTCTGACATCTCATTCGGGTGATCAGAATAATCTCCATCCAGAAATACGATGATATCGGGGTTTCGGCTTGCAGTATAGGCCAGTCCACGCAGACATGCATATCCATAGCCTCGTTTAGATTCATAAAGGACCGTTGCACCTGCATTGGAGGCGTTGATTTCTGTTGTATCCGTAGAAGCATTGTTGACCACTACTACTTCGGTGACGAGATCAGATGGGATATCTCCAATGACCTGACCGATAGCATCTGCTTCATTAAAAGCTGGGATAATCACGATGATCCGCTTCATGGGATGCTCAATTCAGATGGAGGAGTTAAGACAGGAGGAAAGGGTTATGAAAGATGGATAAGGTACCATTGGGTCAGGAAAGAAGCTAGAAATTCGCTGATCTGCGTTTCAAAGGTGAATCACCATCATAGTTGCAAACAGTCCAGTTGGAATGTCCAGTCATAAGTATGGGATTGAACGAAGTTGCAATCAGATGTCTTGGGGGATTGATAGAAGTGTCCATGCTCCATAGATTTCACAGGAAGCCATCCATAGTATACGTCAACGGGAGGAATCTCTCAAATGTGTATCGCACAACAACAATTTGGTCGGTTGTGCGTTGTAGTTCATTCATTTCAGTCTATATTGATGGATCTTGAGAGTCAAGATATGAAAGGATTGCCCACCTCCGATGGAGCATCAATTCCCGTGCGAAAGGTTTCTAGGGGACGTGTCCAATTTCGCATCGTGATAGTCATAGTTGGAGCACTTCTTCTGTTTTTTGTTATGCAGCAGGTACTCAATCCATTCGGAGACAATGAGTATGCAGAAATTCCGCATGGAGATCATTCGCATTTTGTACCCAAAGACAGAGATCCCAATGTTCCTATTTCAAATTTTCCGAGACAACCACCTGGAGAGAATGAACGCATTACTCCCGATGGTCGCATCGTTCCCAAATGAGCATCCATCTGTAATCGATAGGTGAATCCGATCGTATGAAGTCCCAAATTGTCCAGGAGCAATGACAAAATCTATATCTCAAAGAACCATTATTCGAATTCTTCCTCATCTGGATCAGGCTCCAATGAGCCAAGCATGCTCCCCATCATGTCCGAATAGGTTTGCTCTTCCTTGCCAAGCATAGATGCTTGATGGAGCCCTTCCAAGACAAATTCTTTAAGAATCCACAGGTCCTTTGATGAGAGCAATGGGTCCGATGGATTTGAATAGTGGGATGTGATCAATTCGCGCAATCCGGTGACCGAATCCAGCTGTTCTGCGAATTGCTTGTCAGACAGCTCAGGATCAAGCGTAAGAGTTTGACCACCTGCAAACCATGAGAGGATGTCGTTATAGGTCTCTCTTTCTTTGCCCTTCAAGTTAGGATCTGGAAAATAACTGGCAAAGACCTTCAGAATGGCACGTCCAATCAAGAGGCGTGCCACCTTTTGGGGGCCTTCCTGTTCTCCTTCATAGACAAGTTCAAGCTTGCCCGTGATGGCTGATTCAATGTAGTAGAGATCACTGATTCGAACGCAGACCTCGGACTGCTTCGTGAGAAATGCCCTGCGCTCTGCATTGGCGATCAATGCTTCAAGTGCGGAGCGAGTCAGCCGGGCTGACACCCCCGATTTCTGGTCTACATATTCACTATTGCGAGCTTCAAAAGCTGCAACTTCAATGATTTGCCGAATAAAGTCTGGAATCGTGACTTGGATAGTGTCTCGGTCAAGCCAAGCTTCCTGACTAGTAATTTTCATTGCTGTCTCTACATCGTGAGGATAGTGAGTGAGGACCTGACAGTCAATACGATCCTTGAGTGGTGTAATAATATTTCCACGGTTGGTGTAATCCTCTGGATTCGCACTGAAGACCATCATCAAGTCTAGGGGAAAACGCACATTGAATCCTCGAATTTGAATATCCTGCTCCTCCATGATGTTGAGCAGTCCTACTTGAATGCGAGCCTGCAAGTCAGGGAGTTCGTTGATGGCGAAGATCCCACGATTCGTACGTGGAATGATACCAAAATGAATGACTTCCTCGTCAGCATAGGTTAGTCGGTTGTGGGCAGCCTTAATGGGGTCAATGTCTCCAATGAGGTCTGCGATGGACGTGTCAGGAGTCGCTAACTTTTCCGCGTAGCGTTCACTGCGATGAAGCCATGAAATCGGTGTTTCATCTCCATTTTGTGCGACACATTCCCGAGCAAACTTTGATAGGGGAGCAAATGGATTGTCGTTCAGTTCACTACCCTCTATTACGGGTACATATTCATCCAATAGATTGGGAAGCAGTCGTAGAATTCTACTTTTGGCCTGGCCTCGTAATCCAAGAAGCAGAATGTCATGGCGGCTAAGGATTGCATTATACAGCTGAGGGATCACACTGCGATCATAGCCCAGAATTCCTGGAAATACCTCCTGTCCAGTTTTTAAACGTTCAATGAGGTTACGACGCATTTCATCCTTAACAGAATCAACCTGAAATGAGGATGAACGAAGTTCACCCAGAGTTTTGATCTGTGTCGGTTCAGCAGGTTTTGATTTCATGATGAATGAGTTGGGTTCCAGTGGTAGATTCGGATGGATGGATCAGAGCCAATCAGTGCGACAGCGATGTGATAGACTCCATGTTCATCCAGTTGTACGGCAAGATCCGTAGGATTGAACTGTCTATGGTAGTGTTTAGCGGCTTCAACGAGGATGTTCTGAATGTGACCATTCAAATCGTAGACATCTATACGAATCCATCCAGTGCGCTGATTGAGTACAAACCATAAGTCATCAACGGGCACAGATGAACTTGTGATGAGGGGAGCACCTCTGCCTCCTCCCTGATCAAAAGCATAGGTACGCCGGAGCATTGGAGAATCAAATCCCATCCATCGTAAAGTATCAGGGCCATGGATCAAATCCTTGGACCATGTGAGTGCCCAGGGGTAGAATCCGCTAAGGCTGACTAATTGATCATTGTGATGGCGCAGAAGTCCTGCATGTGCCCAGGATGATCCATATAAAATAGCCTCATTAATTTGCTTGCCAGAATAGTCAACGACTTGCAGAACATGGATAGAATCACGAGTAACGGCCTTATGATAGAGATGAGACTCATGGGCTAGCACATATTGCAACGAATGTAAGGGTACCTGTTCAATTCTAATGGTGGATACGCTTATGGAGTCGACCACAAAATGGAACTCATGAGCATCGGGATCAAAAACCACTAAGGTATCGGAGATCCAACCCGCAAGATACGGAAAACGAATATTCGGCAATTGATATGATTGTGACATGGTGGCACCTGATGAAAAACCAAAGATACGACCAGTTTCTGTATCACTCACATACATGTGATTGTCTGGTCCGAAGAGTATGGTCCGAGGATACTTGAGTTCTGTCTCGCGGAGAATCAATGGATCTGAAAGTGTATCGGCTATAATGTTGGCGGCTATGGATCGCGAGAGTGAGTCAGATGGAGAGATGGCCTGGGGTTCAATGCGTCGGCATGACGAAGGCAAGCATCCAGTACACAGGATGCTTAGGATCAGAATCAAGAGACCAGAACGGTAGTGAGAGGAAGTTGTCACCCGTCAAGTCGTCCGATTTGTAAAGTAAGTTGCACGTTACGATTGTTACGTACTACATGATAGGTCACCGGATCACCGGGACGAAAATCAAAAATGCGCGCTATATAGTCATCTTGATTGAGGATCGGCTCATCCTCTAAAGCTACAATCAAATCATAGGGCAGAAATCCTGCTTCTTCGGCGGGAGATCCAGAGTCTACATCAGCAATGAGTACTCCCTGGGTGTCTTCCAAATCGAGTGCCTGAGCAATTTGGGCAGTGACGGCCACAAAGCTGATTCCTGTATAATAGGATCGATCTACATAGCCGTGATCTCGGATCTCATTGATGATCCGCTGGGCTTTGGCAGCTGGAACCGCAAAGCCAAGTCCAACAGATCCTCCACTTTGGCTGTAGATGGTAGCATTGACTCCGATGACTTCACCAAGTGCATTGATGAGGGGGCCGCCGGAGTTTCCGCGGTTAATGGCCGCATCCGTCTGAATCATATCATGATAAATACGTCCATCATGACTGCCAAGATCTCGGTCATTTGCACTGACAACGCCTACAGTTACACTTGGAGCCGCTGCTTCAAAGAGTCCAAAGGGGTTCCCAAGAGCGATGGCCCATTCTCCAACGATGGGCTCAGGAGAATCGGAAAAACTCAGGTAGTTCAGCGGCTCTTCGGGGGTTACTTTCAAGAGTGCTAGATCGGTTGCTTTATCAGCTCCGATCAATTCGGCATCCAAGGTTTGGCCATTCGCCAACGACACCGTTACTTTTGTAGCATTACCTGCAACATGATGATTGGTGACGATGTAACCATCAGGAGAAATCACAAAGCCGCTACCTAGATTTTGGACTCTCCGTTCAATAATTCTAGACTGCCGTTCAGAAAAGAATTGTCCGAAGAAAGGATCCTGTAGAAAATCTGCAAAAGGATCGCGATAAACGACCTGCTGCAATTCAATCACATTGATGCTTACAATTGCAGGGGTAGCCGCCTCAACCGCTCTAGTGATTGCCGTCTGACGACTGAGCGTGACTGATTCATTGGCTGTGAGGGTAGTCGCATCCTGTAAGGGTATCTGCTCCTGGGACTGTGCATATTGTTGACATCCCAAGAGGATGAAGCTAAGACATGGAAGAAGAAAAAAGAGTGTACGTTCCATTGTGAAGTAGATAATGATTACTATACGAAATCAGGCAACTGTGGTTTCTTTATTGAACTCCTCCAATCAACGGTAGATCATCAAAAAGCAAGCCTTGCAGGTTGAACAGTTACCATCTGTATGGAATAAAGTCATTCCATTGAGTTATATTTAGACTTACTCATCTGAGGGTCAAATCATGTCATTTTGATGATTACTCTGGAGTTATTATTGGATGTGTACAATCAACCTCTTCTGGCAGTTGTACGTTAAATCATAATCAGGATTATTTTTACACATTCCTAACCAATCGCATCAGTAATGGTGGGTTTGAACATTAGATTGCATGGGAGTAAATCAATACAAAACACCTGACCCATTGCTCAATAGGACGCGGTAATGAACAAGCACCTCAAGATCATGGATGATCTGATTGCCGCACAGGGTCGGAAAATTGACGTTCTGCGACAGTATAAGTTGGGCTTGATGCAACAGCTATTTCCTCAAGCTGGTGAAACTACGCCCAGACTCCGCTTCTCGGATTTTACTGATGCTGGAAGATGGAAACCCTCAACTCTTGGGAAAGCTGGCACATTTATGATGGGTGGTAAGCCAAGTTTTTCAGTTCCAGAGTATTGGGGCGGCGATATTCAGTGGTTCACACCTGCAGATATCAAAAAACGCAAGCTTTCAAAGAGTAAGCGAACGATTACTGCAGAGGGGCTAAACAATTCTTCCAGCAACCTACTGCCAACGGGTGCAATCATCATAGCAACTGGAGCAAATATTGGCAATATTGGAATTACTGAAAATCCATGTGCGATTAGCGGACGACTCCATTCCCTCATTGTTGAACCACATGATGTCAATCTTTTCTGGTACTACTGGCTTGAATATTACAATCATGAACTGACTTACCACATCAGGCGATCTATGTTTATTAAAACAAGCAGTAAAGAACTTGAAGAGATGCGGACTCTACGCCCTCAGAAGGCGGAGCAACAGAAAATTGCTGATTGCCTAGCTACGATGGATGATCTCATTGAAGCAGAAGTCATTAAAACCAGTATGTTTCAACAGTACAAGTATGGCCTTGTACAAAGATTTTACCCACAATCAGATTTAAATGATGACGATTGAAGACATTGCGAAGGATTTGCGTGACGATGATACAGCGATTCAGCTGTTATTTGCTTTTAACTCGGTAGGAAAAACGAGACTCTCGGTCGCATATAAGAATGCGACCAGAAATGAAGATGGAAAACGAACGGGAATCGATTATAATGCATATAGCGAAGATCTCTTTCTCTGGGATAATGACATTGAGAATGATGAAGCAAATGTACGACTGAATGTGCTTTATAGTAATCTCAGTAGGCTTCATGTGACCTTTGATGAAGGTGATGTCCACGAAAAGTTACAACCATATAGAGTGAGTTTTGACTTCCGATTTATAAAGTATTCTGATAGGGATGACGAGATAAGATCCATTTCATTTTTCCCAGCAGGAATGGATCCGGATAAAGTTCCTCCAATGAAAATTTCCCGCGGTGAGGAGCGAATCTTTATCTGGTGCTTCTTTTTGACATTGATGGAAAATGGAGATTGGATGCAGACACATTCAAATCACATTTTTATTGATGATCCAGTCACAAGTTTAGACGATCAAAATATTTTTATCACCGCATCCACCATATACGATCTGATTGAAAATCATTCAGATCAAACGAAAATCATCATATCTACTCATCATGTAGGTATGTTCTCCATCTTGTTTGATTGGTTGAAGAAGGGGGAGAAAAGTACAAAGTATAGGAACAGGACCAAGGCAAATATACTTAGTGTGAAGCATGGAAAAGTCTCCATGGAGACGCATCGAAAGGATGTATTTCTATATCACCTAAGAGTCCTACAAGTGCTTCAACAGGCTCAACGAGAGGGTGATGTCCGTTCTTATCACTTTGCTCTGTTACGTCAAGTGTTAGAGAGTGTATCCTCGTTTCTTGGAGTTGGTAGAATCAGCTATACACTTGAACAGATAGGATTTACGAATCAGGATGAGATCAGTCGAATTGTCAATACACTAGCACACAAGAATGTTTATTATAACGATACCGATCTCCCCGTTTCAGATCATTTAGAACTATTTGAGGAGATCCTGCGAAAGCTCACGGAGCAATTTGAATTTGTTACTCACATTTAGTAAGCCATGTTAGACACGCAACACAGATTGCTAAGCGAAAAACTCTGGTCCGTCTTGGATGAACTCAAAGGTGTCATGGATGAGTATCGATTTCGAGACTTGATGTTCGCATTTCTCTTCTTTCATTACCTGTCATTCAGGTATGAACGGGTAGTAAGTGAGCACTTGGGACGTGACGGTTTAGGCCTATGTGAATACAATAGCAATGGGGTTCCAGATCTTTCTCTCTGGTATGAGAAAAACCCTGACGATCTATCGTCTTTTGAACAGGAGATGCGGACGAAAATTCACTATGTCATTCGTCCAGAGTACCTTTGGAGGAATATCGTCCACATGGCATCTACCCAAAATGGAAATCTTCTGAGCACTCTTCAATCAGGTTTGAACTACATAGAGAACCAAGCTTTTGATAGCAATCTTTCGGGGCTTTTCTCAACAATTGATCTTGATTCCTATCAGATTGGCAGGACTCATGGGGACAGGAATCGTAATCTCTGCATCATTGTCACACAGATCAACGAAATCATCTCTGAATTCTTCGTGAATAAGGATCGCTTCAATGATGTATTTGAGTGTCTTATCGGCATATTTAATGCTGTTACATTCCGAGAGTATAAAGAGTTTTACACTCCCCGAACAATATCCGATATCCTCTCCTCGATTGCTACTTTAGACAGTTACGATCCCCAAAATGGTAGACGAACATTCCTCCCGAGAGTCATGGATTTTACCTGCGGGTCTGCCTCACTTCTTCTCAATGTCTGTAATCGTATGGGATCAGATGGCGTTGGAAAAATCTACGGGCAGGAGAAGGATATCAAGACATATAATCTTGCACGGATGAATATGATCATTCACGGGATGAAAGACTCGGACTTTGAATTACATCATGGGGATACCCTACACAACGATTGGCCATTACTTTGCGAGATGGATCCTGAGAAAAAGAACCATTTTGATGCTATCGTATTCCATCCTCCTCGCAACCGTCGTTGGTATCCAAACGATACAATGGATCAGGACATCCGTTTCAAGGATTATGCATTGGCAGAAAGGTCGCTGGCAGATTTTCCTTTTCTGTTACATGGACTCTACTATCTAAAAAAAGATGGCGTGATGGCCATCATCTTCTCATGTTCAGTACTTTCGAGAGATGGTTCTGATGCTGAGGTACGTCGCAAGTTGGTTGAAGATGGACACATTGATGCTGTCATTGGATTGCCGGGCAATCTACTTTACTCAACAGGTAGCCCAGTCTGCATTCTCGTTCTGAAAAAATGCAGGAAAGCAAGGGATGTTCTTTTCATTAATGCTCATCAGTATTTTGAGAAGGGTAATCGGCAGGACTATCTTCTGGAAAAGCATGTATCCAAGATCGTTGAAACCTACCAAAAACGGCCACAGCACGTTCCAAGATATGCCCGTCGGGTCAAGGTCAGTGAAATCAGGGACAGGGATTACAACCTCAACTGCTACCGTTATGTGAGTATGGCCGAATCGGAAATTCCAGTTGATTTGCCATCAAAACACAATGAATTAATGAAAATTGAGAGGCAAATTCAACAAACAACCGAGAAGAATAATGTCTTACTTAGAGAACTCGGTTTATCACCATTTCGTATGCAAGATTGATACGGTTGCAACCGAGGTAGAGGTCAACATTAGGGTCATCCATCCAGTCCTGAATCATAATGAAAGAATCAAGTGAAGTGCAGTAGTGAATATGACTGTCAATGAAGAGGCAGCCGCAAGTACTAAGCAATTCTAGAACAATGAAGGATTCGACTTGTATTCCATCGTTTCGTGAGTTCATCCATACATCGTGTGTGACCCTCATGACGTGAGAACACAAACAGTGCTGTTGTGCTTTACCCCATGATTCACTTTAATCTAATATTTTGAAATGAATCACTGAATCCGTCCTTGCTATCCATGTCAATGATACTTTCCATTCAAACTGTGTTGAATGCCTTCAAGCAGTGGAGGGCGAGTGGAGAGAGCTGTTTCGTAGCTTATGCCCCAGGGAGAGTCAATCTGATTGGTGATCATACGGACTATAATGATGGCTTAGCGATGCCAATGATCATGGATCAAGCTATTTATGTTGCCACACGTTCATCTTCCTCAGATTCTCATCTGCTACGATCGGAAAACTATGATGAAGAAGTGTCTTATCCGATTGATCAGTGGCCCACTGTACCAAGAACCCACTGGGCTTCCTATGTAGCAGGAATGATCCGTGAAATACCTCCACCAACTTCCATTGAGATGTTGATCATGGGCAATGTCCCACTTGGTGCAGGATTGAGTTCGTCCGCCGCACTAGAAATCGCAACGGGTCTGGCACTCGAAAAACTGAACGGCACTTCAATACCGCCGCTAGATCTTGCAAAAATCGGACAGAAAGTTGAACACAAATATATTGGTGTTAAATGTGGAATCATGGATCAGATCGTTTCAAGAGTCGGGCGATCGCGACACGCCCTTTATTTGGACTGTAAGACACTGAAGTGGGAGCACATACCCATTGAATACCCAGACATCCGATTCGTCGTGATGGACAGTAGAGTCAAACGGCAACTTGCAAGTTCCAAGTACAATGAGAGAAGGGGAGAATGTCAGCGTGCATTGCAGCAGATTCAAGCGGATGATTCAACCATAGAATCTATACGTCACATTCAGATGGATCACATCAAGGCGATAAGCGATCCAACCCTCCAGAAGCGTATTAGGCATGTTCTACTTGAAAATGAGCGGGTAAAGAATGCCCGATCTGCTATCCTACGCTCTGATTGGTTTGAATTGGGGAAACTTCTAAGTGCATCGCATATCAGTTTGAGGGATGATTATCAGGTGAGTTGCAAAGAATTGGACGTAATGGTTGACCAAGCGGAATCTTACACCGAAGTTTATGGAGCCAGAATGATGGGAGGGGGATTCGGAGGATGTACGATTAATTTAGTTTTGGAAAAAGATGCCGATTTGATTGCAAAATCTCTTGTATCGGAAAGTCGTAAAAAATTGAACTATCCTGTCACGTATTATTCAGTTGCCAAAGGGACCGAAGCAGGTATACAATACTTTGGTTGAAGTGCACAGAAAGAATTCAAATAGATCATCAATCATTTGTGTGATTTCATTCAGATCGTGACGGGTTCATTCTTGAACCCCAATGTGGATCGGCCAAACTGGGTATGTATGAGATATGGGAACCAATTCTACGAGCATGCTTTTTTGATAAGGATGATAATATTTTCCCGATATCCGCATAGTCATGAATAATCTTCATTACTCAGTCATGACGGCGAGTCTGACACCTTTAGATCAAAATCTCAATATCGCTTATGAGCATTTTGCCCATCATGTTCAATGGCTCTTGGACAGGAAAGCATCCGGTGTGATCCTATTTGGAACAACGGGAGAGGGAAACAGCTTCAGTATCTCAGAGAGAAAAAAAGGTCTTGAGGCAGTTCTTCGTGCCGGTGTTGAAGCCGATCGATTGATGGTTGGAACTGGATGCTGTGCTTTAACGGACACTGTGGATCTCACCAAACATACATTGGATGCAGGAGTACATCGCATACTGGTACTTCCTCCATTTTACTACAAGAAGGCTACCAATGATGGACTCTTTGCAAGTTTTGATCATCTTTTACAATGTGTAGGCACTACCAAGATTGAAGTCTATGTGTATCATTTCCCCCAAATGAGTGGCATTGCAATCACACCTAATTTGATGGAACGCCTCCTTATAGCTTACCCCAACCATATTTGTGGGTTTAAAGATTCAAGTGGCGATCGGGAAAGTATTTTGGAAATGATTCGGCATTTTCCTCAACTCCAAATCTATGCGGGTAGCGAACAGTTTTTGTTGGATTCTCTCAGAGCAGGAGGGGCAGGGTGTATCAGTGCGACTGCAAACGTCACCTCTATGTTGGCATCGGAATTGGTATCTCAATCAAGGTCCCCAAGATCAGATCATCTTCAGCATCATGTATACCAGATACGGCGGGTCATAGAACAACGGCCTATGATTGCTGCCTTAAAAGCACTCATGCAACACATTACAGGAGACGATCTATGGGCCAATATCAGGCCTCCATTACGTCCTTTGTCATCCAAGGATGCTCAGAAATGCATTCAATCCTACGAATCGGCTATGAGCATTGGACATCCCCGCAACTCATCATCCCCTCTTCATGCTTGAACATTGCTCACTAACGTTTTCCATGGAGCAGGCCCAATCTATTGCTCATGACCTTTTTGGATTGAAGGGCACGGCAGTGCAGCTACCGAGTCATATGGATCAGAATTTCCTTATCCTGACGGATAATGGCTCATTTGTGCTTAAAATCGCCAATCACGAAGCGACATCGGATGATATAGATCTTCAACAGAGTGTCTTAAACCATTTAAAGCAAACAGGAGAAGCCGAAAGATATCCAAGGGTGATTCCTACTATAGCAGATGAGCAAAAAGCAGTCCTCTCTGGGCAATCAGGAAAGAATCATCAAGTCTGGATGGTGACATGGCTTCAGGGCCGTATGATGGCGAGCGTTAAGCCAGTCCTAAATCCATTGTTAAGAGATTTGGGACGATTCTTAGGGAATCTGAACAGGATCATGGAGGATTTTCAGCATGAAGCCGCCCACCGTAGTTATCTCTGGGATCTTCGACAGTCCAGACAATTGAGCCAATATCTGGATTACATCAAGGATTCAAGTAGACGATCTCTTGTGGAAACAGTATTGGAGATGTTTCAAACTCAGGTCATGCCTTCATTGACTTCCTTGCGCCAGAGTGTCATCCATCATGATGTAAATGATCACAATATCATTGTACAGGGCACGGGATATGACACCAGTGTGCGAGGACTTATTGATTTTGGCGATACCCTACATACGGCGACAATCGTGGAGTTGGCTATTGCCGTTGCCTATGCAATGATGGGCAAGCGTGATCCAGTTGGAGCAGCGGCAGAAATCATAGGTGGTTATCACGATGAATACTCCTTGGAAGAGCGGGAAATCTCCATCTTGTATCCGTTGATTCAGGCGCGCTTATGTGGCAGTGTTCTAGTCTCTGCTTACCGAGGAGCACTTGATCCTGAGAATGAATATATTCGTGTTTCCGAAGAGGGTGCATGGTCATTATTGACCTATTTGTCAACCGAATCTCCATCATTGGCAGAGTATCGGTGGAGATCCGCTTGTGGATTCGTGCCCTGTCCCAAGAGTCAACGTATTGTTAGACGGCTAAAAGAAATACGTTTTTCACCCATCATGCAACCGGATCCTGAGACGCTTGCGCCACTGGTTCTGGATTTAAGTGTCAGTAGTCCCTTGACGGGTTCTCCAGACAGACAACCCGATCCCGTCAAGTCCGCTGATGCATGGTTTCGTCGGATTCGGCGTGCAGGTGCAGAGATAGGTGTAGGTCGCTATAACGAACCCCGCATTGTATATACTGCAGATCACTATCAATCGCCCAACAACGAATATGACGAGAGCCGCACCATCCATCTGGGTATCGATTTATTCAAAGAGAGCGGCACGCCCATTCATGCTCCCATTCCTGGGAAAGTTCATGCTCTACATTTTAGCGATGACTCTATGGATTATGGAGGACTAGTGATTCTGAAACATTCTCTCGGCATAGAGACATTTTATACGTTATATGGACATCTCAGTAAAGATTCTGTGGATCAACTACAAGTTGGAAGAGATATTGCCCAAGGAGATTTATTTGCTTTTCTTGGATCTCCCAATGAAAATGGGGGATGGATTCCACACCTACATTTTCAGATCATCTGTGATATGCTGGGGCAGTCAGATGGGTTTTTTGGGGTCGCACCTGCCAGTCAACGAGAGGTCTGGCTATCTGTGTGTCCAGATCCGAATCTGTTATTGGGAATTCAAGATGAGAAGCTGGCGGTTCCCAAGCCCGACACTGAGCATATTCAAACCAGACGAAAAGAATTCATTGGAGGTAATCTGAGTATCTCGTATCGCAGTCCTCTTCATATTGTACGTGGCTATCTTCAGTATCTCTACGATGTGGAAGGGAGGCGTTTTCTGGATGCAGTGAACAACGTCCCTCATGTCGGTCATAGTCATCCCAAAGTGAATGTTGCCGCTATTCGCCAAATGCATGTGCTCAACACCAATACCCGATATTTGCATCAAACGATGGTGGACTATGCAGAGAGGTTGTCGCTGACCATGCCTGATCCCTTGAATGTGTGCTACTTTGTAAACTCAGGGAGTGAAGCCAATGATCTGGCACTTCGATTGGCATATGCTCACACTGGGTGCAAGGATATTGTTGTTTTAGAGGGTGCATATCATGGACACTTGAGTTCACTCATTGCAATCAGTCCTTATAAGTTTGATGGACCCGGTGGAACTGGCGAGCCAGATCATGTAGTTCAGGCTCCTGTTCCTGATACGTTCAGGGGGGAATTCCGTGATCAAAACGCTGGGAAGGATTATGTTCAGCAACTCATTACCAAAGTAGAATCGGGTTCGGATGGAATTGCCGCATTTATTTGCGAATCTCTTCTTGGCTGCGGAGGCCAGATTGAGTTACCACTAGGTTATTTACATCAGGTCTATTCCTATATTCGTGATGTGGGTGGAGTCTGTATTGCAGATGAAGTGCAAGTCGGATTTGGAAGGATGGGAAGTGACTTCTGGGGTTTTCAGACGCAACAGGTGATACCCGATATTGTGGTTCTCGGGAAACCCATGGGCAACGGTCATCCACTTGCAGGCGTGGTCACCACCCGTGAGATAGCTCAATCATTTGATAACGGAATGGAGTTTTTTAGCACCTTTGGAGGAAATCCAGTTTCATGTATGGTGGGTATGGCAGTGATGGATGTCCTTGAATCCGAAGAGTTACAAGAAAACGCACGCATCACTGGTTCACTCTTGAAGAACCTTCTTCAGCAGCTCCAACAAACCTACCCCATTATTGGAGATGTGCGCGGGAGAGGATTATTTCTTGGGATGGAATTAGTGAGGAGTAGGGAAACACTAGAACCCGCAGATCGTGAAGCCGATTATATTGTGAATCGAATGCGGGATTTAGGAATTCTTGTCTCTACCGATGGACCACTCCACAATGTAATCAAGATCAAGCCTCCAATGGTCTTTGATGAAACCAATGCGAGGAGATTCATCAAAGTGATGGAGTCGGTCCTGCAGGAAGACGGTGCCCAAGCTATTGAATCGACACAAGTTGAACTTCAAAAATGAGCGTAGCATTCGGTGGAATAGGTCCCTGTCCAGACGAACCATAGGCAAGTGGAGCAGGAATAACCAACTGACGTTCTCCTCCAACCTGCATTCCAACCAGTCCAAGTTCCCACCCCACTATGACACGCCCAGATCCTAATTCAAACTCAATCGGTTGATTTCTTGGATAAGATGAATCAAAAAGAGTGTTATCGGTGAGCCAACCAGAGTAGTGAACGGCGACGAGATCACCATCTTTCGCTTCAGCACCAGTACCAACTTTGAAGTCATAGTATTTGAGACCAGCCCCAAGATCAATGTAGTCTGCATCCGAAACATCGCGAGGAATAGGAGAATCTTCAATTTCAGCAGGTGTGTCTGTTGGCGAATCACACGCAGAAAAAGCGATTAGAACGGCGAAGAAAGCAAGTAAGCGAGTAAGCATGAGAATTTTGAAGTGATTGGACTGTAATGAAAAAAAGGGTAAATTGTTTCTGATTGACCGAAATTATTGGTTAAGACTGATACTCATTCTCAAATTGGATCCTGACTATTTGTTTAACGGTTGGCAAAGTCAGATCATATCAACAATGACATCTGTTTCCTTTTCCTGATGCTCATTGTAGAAAATGTACTTGGATACATAAACGAAGTCAATATATTCAATCATTATTGCAATGCAACCGTAACATTTTCAAGAGGATCATGACTCCTACTCATCTTTGAGATGATGCTGATGTTGGATCCATCTATTCAAAGGCATGAGAAGGATAAAGAATCACCTTTGCATAGGGTGATTCTGTCTTTGAGAAAAATTATCTTAATTGAAGGAGCATCAATGCACATAGGGACGATCTTTTTCGGAAACCTGAAATTCTCAACACTTTACCATTATGTTTGAATCTAGCGTTTATTGTCAGCGACGAGCTCATCTTGTAGAGTCACTCGGCAGTGGAGTAGTACTCCTGCCCGGTCATTCAGAAAGTCCAATGAATTACGCTGAAAATACCTACCCGTTTCGTCAGGATAGTACTTTCTTGTACTATGCAGGGATTGATCAGCCAGGGTTATTCTTACTCCTTGACGTAGATCAGAATAGGACGACACTGTTTGGCCATCAACCTACGATGAATGATATCATCTGGACTGGATCACAGCCAGATTTAGTTGAATTAGGCACACGGATTGGTGCGGATCAGGTCATGGAGATGACACAACTTTCATCGGTGATTGACCAACTCAGAGTGCAGAATCGACCACTCTACTATTTACCTCCCTACCGATCAGAAATACAAGTCTATTTGGAGGAACTGTTACACTTAGAGAGGGGGCAGATACACACGGGGCATTCAAGAAAGTTGGCAACAGCCGTGATTGCACAACGCTCGGTGAAAGAGCCGCGAGAGATAGTAGAAATCGAAAAAGCGTTATCAATCACTCAAAAAATGCATCGGACTGCCATGAAGATGGCTACATCAGGCATGTATGAACGAGACATCGCGGGGGTGGTAGAGGGGGTTGCCATCAGTAGTGGTGGTCGATTGGCGTATCCATGCATTTTGACCCGAGAGGGTCAAGTACTGCATAATCATCACTATCATCGTCAGCTAAAATCAGGAGATTTAATCGTTCTGGACAGTGGGGCATCATCACCATTGGGGTATGCAAGTGACATTACACGAACCTATCCCGTTGACGAAAAATTCTCTACGCATCAAGCTGAGATATACCAGGCTGTACTGGACTCACTGGTGGGGGCATTGTCTGAGATTCGACCAGATTGTCGATTTATAGATTGTCATTTGACTGCCGCACGGATTTTAACCGATCGGCTTCAACAAATGGGGTTGATGAAAGGAAATCTTGATGACTCGGTTGCCGCTGGTGCTCATGCCCTGTTTTTTCCGCATGGTCTCGGGCACATGATGGGACTTGATGTTCATGACATGGAAAATCTTGGAGAAGACCTTGTGGGGTATGATGATCAGTTGCAGAGAAGCAGTCAATTTGGGTTAAAATCATTACGGTTTGGCAGAGCCCTATTGGAGGGCTTCGTATTGACCGTTGAACCAGGGTGCTATTTTATTGAACCTTTAATGGAGCAGTGGAGCCAACAGAACCGACATAGTGAATATATCAACTATGATCAGTTCTATTCGTGGAAAAACTTTGGGGGTATTCGAATTGAGGAGAATATTGTGGTGACTTCTGCGAGATGCAGAATTTTGGGGCCTTCAATTCCCAAAACAATTCAAGAGGTGGAGGCAGCCTGCGGTGTTTAAGTCAGGACAAAACATGCGTGGTCAGTCCCAAGTTGAACATGTTCAACCAATCCAATCCGATCCGCATCAAAGGGTCTAGAAACACGAATATAGTTATCGGTGTAGCCCTGCATTTGATCTGATTTGGTCTTGCGTTCCCATAGAACCGGTCGAATTTGACCACGGAATTGTTCTTGAAAATTGCGCTGCTTTCTCAATGAGAGATCATGAAGGGATCGATTACGCGTCGCACACTCCTCTGAGGGGACGGGTTTGTACAAATGAGAGTGACTGGAAGATACAGTGTTTGGACGCTCAGAGTAGGTAAACACGTGCAAATAAGTCACGGGTAAATTGGCCAGAAAGACATGGGTTTCCTTGAAGCACTCATCAGTTTCGGCAGGGAATCCAACAATCACATCCGAACCGATCCCAGCATCAGGCATGCGTTGATGGATATACTCCAGTCTTTGCTGATAGACTTCTCTGCGATAGCGACGCCGCATCGCTCCTAAGACCGTGTTATCTCCGCTTTGTAATGGGATATGAAAATGGGGAACCATCACGGGAGTGTCTGCAACGAAGTCAATGATTTCATTGGTGAGCAGATTCGGTTCAATGGAAGAGATACGATAACGTAGGATGCCTTCAATTCGTGAAAGCTTCATCAGAAGATCAAGCAGTCCAACATTCATTTCATGATCCTGACTACCTTGACCGTATAAACCAATATTCACGCCCGTCAGGACAATCTCTTTCATTCCCTGATCTGCAAGGTTTTTTGCTTGGTCAACGACTTTGTTGATCGGTGCCGATCGGCTCTGACCACGAGCCATAGGAATGGTGCAAAAGGAGCATGTATAGTCACATCCATCTTGGATTTTCAAGAAGGCACGAGTTCGATCATCGGATAGAAGGGCAGGATCAAAGGATGTCATGCTACCCGTGCAGGTCACATTGACCTGCGTCGTTGATGTGGGCACAAAGTCATCAATCAACTCAAAGATGCGTGATTTTTCTGCGTTACCCAAAACCACATGGACCCCATGAATCTTGGAAACTTCTTCAGGACGAAGTTGAGCATAGCATCCAGTGACAATAATGAATGCGTCGGGGTTGAGCCGATGGGCACGACGGATGATCTGTCTGCACTTGCGATCTGCCTCCGAGGTGACCGAACAGGTATTGATGACAGATACATCGGATGGATCCTTCTGCCCGACACTTGTAAACCCGCGTGCTTCAAACTGATGACGCAGGCTACTGGTCTCAGCAAAGTTGAGTTTACAGCCAAGTGTATGAAATGAAACTCGACGCATAGGATACGATGGACTCCAATGGAATGAAGATGAGGTGATCTTGATTCATTGAGAGAAGATCAAATTGAGGTAGAATAAGATTGATGGTGATGAATTTCAAATCAGATGATGATTATACTCAGATTGGTTCTTTGGGTGTATCTTTGGAGATCAAAGTAGTTTCGCACAGTTGACACTTTCGTAATAACGTTGAAGAAATGAGTCATCATGTGAGTTGAGTAGACGGCAGACATCCTCAAATCGTTTACACTCCACAGATAGGTAAACACAGTTAAAATGGACTATGATTGCTCGTGAAGGGTGGCCGTTGATTATGGTTGCATTTCTGATAGGATTGATGGTTTGTTTACTGATTCTCATCATTCCAGGAATTGCTCAGTGGATGAAACTAATCATGATCCCAATGGTGGTACCCGGGTTTCCTCTGAGTGTGATGTACTTTTTCAGAGATCCCGAGAGGGAAATTCCATTGGAGGCTGAATCCATCATCATTGCACCAGCCGATGGTAAGATTGTAGAGATTGTACAGGAGCAGGAGTCAAACTTTGTGGATGGCAAGGTATGGAGAATATCTATTTTTCTTTCGGTATTGGATGTACATGTCAATCGGGTTCCAGTCAGTGGAACTGTACGTCATCTGGATTATAAATCTGGAACATTTAAGGTTGCCTGGCATCCAGATGCTTCTGCCATCAATGAACAGTCAATCATTGGGATTGAGCATCCATCGGGCAAACGGGTTTTATTCAAACAGATTGCAGGAACATTGGCACGACGAATTGTGAATCGGCTTTCAAAAGGAGATATAGTTGATGCAGGAAAAAGGTTCGGATTAATTCGTTTTGGATCACGGATGGATGTCATCTTTTCGATGGATATTCATCCTCAGGTAGAGATAGGAGATCGTGTCAGGGCTGGTGAGACTATATTGGGAGTGATTCCACTGGATGAACACACTTGATTTTGCTTCCCAAAATTCAAGAAGGGTACAGATGTACTTCGTAAGATTTTGGATTTCATTTGGTTTTGCGAGAACCACCATCTGAGGAAAACGAGTCGACATTATAGGTAGATATAGAGGCTCACGAACATTTACCCGTAACGACACCAGATGATCTGCTCCATGTTCATTTGATTGTTAGAAATTTTCAGATACATCGGATCAATTGTGAGTTTTTGTCTGGTTTTTGATTCTTGTTCATGAGGTCATCAACCAATGCAAGTTTCTCTACTTGCAATCGCAGAGTCAAATGAGATGTATAGATGAAGAACCATTGTTCCCTGTGCTTTCCAATAGATCAAAAATGCTCTGAAACGGTTAGAGAGATGATCATGTTGGTACTACCATCTCTGGTGTAGTCCTGCACATCTTTATATTTTCCATCAATGATTGTAACTTCAGAGAAACGAGCATCTATAGATGAGTGCTTTTCCAGTAAAGTATTTGCTACTTCATGAAGATCCATGGCAGAACGCGATATTAAAGATCAACTGAAGAGTATTCAACGGTTCTCTGAAAAAGAGAATGGGCAACCCTCTGGTACCAGAGCCCGAGTTGCCGTCCCGTCCTTTTTTACGCTCATGAATCTGTTTTGCGGGTTTGTTGCAATCACTCAAATCCATCAAGAACAGTATTTAGCGGCCTGTTATCTTATCATTTTGGCGGGTTTATTTGATCTTTTGGATGGTATGGTTGCACGTTTGACCAACGGTGCTAGTCAGTTTGGTACGGAACTTGATTCTTTGTGTGATATCGTTTCTTTTGGCGTTGCACCTGCCTATTTGATTTATGCACGATTACTGGAAGGAAGTGGAATGCTGGGTTTAATGATTAGTGCTTTACCAGTCATGTGTGCGGCAGTGCGTCTTGCACGATTCAATCTGCAATATTCCCCAGAGAAGAAACTTGACTTTGACGGGCTACCGACCCCTGTTCAAGCGTATTTTATTGTGGCCATTTTTCTCAACATCCAACATGAAACATGGATTACTCAAATAAGTGTACAACAGACGGAGTTGATGATTCCTGTCGTGGTGATTTTATCTCTTCTCATGGTGTCCATGATTCGATTTGACGGAGTTCCAAGGATTTCATTTTACTATCTCCGCGAATATCCATTTTCTTCTGGTTCTTATGTTATTGCAGTCTTGGTCACATGTATTTACCCTTACTCGGGACTGCTTTTGGTACTGTTCGTCTATGTTTCTGTTGGCTTGTTTCGCAGTACGAGACAGTCTATACGTATGCTCATCTCTCTGCCGCGGTAAACACCAGATATCCATTCATTCTTCGTTATACTTTCTAAATGTACAAGGCCTCTATTACCGTTACCCTGCGTCCTGCAATTTTAGATCCTCAGGGAAAAGCTGCCCAGCACGCTCTCCAGAATTTAGGATTTGATGAAATCAGTTCTGTTCGAATTGGAAAATTTATAGAGCTGGAGGTTTCTGCTGAGAGCCAAGAGGACGCTGTAAATATCGCTAATGCCGCATGTGAAAAACTTTTGGCGAATCCAATCATGGAGAACCATGATGTGTCTGTTGATACGATTGAGTAGTCTTTCCATGGGACATAATTGGACGCACCAAGTGACTTGGACGAACACACATCAACATCTATCTTCAGCCCATATGGTACCAGAAATAGAACCCGATCATTTATTTCTCTCTGTCGTTGAGTAGATCTAAATGTACTCCCGATGCACTGAGCACCGTTAAAGGCTTGATCTAAATGCTGGCTACACTGGGATGGTTCTTATGGATAGGGAATTACATCGCAAAGTAACAACGGATATGCGTACTGCCAACTGGGAAAATCGCACATTATTTCACGGAGACAACCTGAAGTTCCTCCGTACGATGAATAGTGAATCCATTGACTTGATTGCTAACGGACCCACCGTTCAACAAAGGTAAAGACTTTCATGCGACCCCAGATCACTGGCGGCGGGTGCAAAGTTTCAAGATCGTTGGAGTTGGGAAGAGGATGTCCATCAAGAATGGGTGGACAAACTTAATGATGATTATCCAAAGATCATGGAGGCGATTGAGTCAGCACGATATACCCACACAGACGGCATGGGTGCTTATATGTGTTTCATGGCGGTGCGTTTACTTGAGATGCACCGAGCCTTAAAGCCAACGGGTAGCATCGATCTACATTGCGATCCTACCGCTTCGCATGATCTAAAGGCCGTTATGGATGCGATCTTTGGATGGAGGAACTTCCGCAATGAAATTATATGGAGTTACAGGCGATATACTGCAAAAAGTAAGCGTTTTCAGCGTGAGCATGATGTGACCTGTTTTATGGCAAACGCACCCCACCTTCAATGTGATTCACCGTCCCTATGGAGACAAATCGGGAAAACGTGATTCTCACTACAAACGGGATGAGGATGGGCGGTGGTTTCGTTGGCAAAAACTGCGCGGGAAAGAGCCCTACAAAATATATCTATCAGATAAGGGGCGTCGTCTTGGTGAAGTGTGGTCTATTTCGCATATAAATGCGTCTGCAAAAGAGCGAACTGGCTATCCTACTCAGAAACCCATATCACTATACGAACGGATCATTAAAGCCAGTAGCAACGAAGGAGATATTGTATTAGATTGCTTTGCTGGATGTGCAACGACATGCGTGGCTGCCGAGCGTCTGAACCGACAGTGGGTTGGCATTGACATTTGGGATAAGGCACATGACGTAGTTGTAGATAGACTCCGAAAGGAAGTAGGAGTTTTCGGAGAAGTAACATACACCCAAGAACTACCCGATTGAACAGATGATAAAGAAGAGGCTGTTCCATTCTTACAGGTCAAAATCAAAGTACACGAACCTGCGGGGCGTAAGATGAGCCGTCAAGAGATGTACGAAGTGTTGCTCTCTCATCACGGAATCAAGTGTCAAGGATGCGATAGAACGTTTGATGATATACGTTACTTAGAACTTGATCATAACCCACCTAGATCATCAGGAGGTATTAATCACATCAGTAATCGCATTCTTCTTTGCGGTCCATGCAATCGTTTGAAAAGCAACATCTACACATTGGATGGACTCCGAAAAGAGAACAAGAAGCGGGGGTATATGGCTAAATGAAGAAAGATAGATCAGGCATCAAAAGTGCAAGGTGGATATTAAGCCCCCAGATTATCAACCTTCAAAGGAGGAGTTGAATGAGGAGTTTGACATGCCTGGCGTAGATATTGAGACCATGCGTAAAGCAGTGTTTCAACCCATTGACTTATCTAAGGCACGTAATGATTTCAAGAAATGAATCCACTGATTTCTCTGGTCGCATATCCGTTGTTACTTTGCGATATCACTCCCTTCTTTAGATACATATCAGGCTTTGAAACAACCCCGCGGAAGTTGCATACGAGATAAGTGCAGTGATCAATTCCCACACTACAATGAGGCATAAACAGAAAAGTCAGTATTTTCCGTATGTGGCAATTCCACTTGTGGGTTTTCTTTTTTATGCAAGTGATGTTCATAGATTAAATCGTTACAAAGTTGAAGCATTGTACAGCTTTGATATATTGATTGGAGCACTGATCACGATCATGGTCATGGTAGCTTTGTATCGTTATTATCCGCTTAGCTACAAAATCATCCGTTACAGTACAGCATGGATCATGGCGGTTAGTCTGTTAACCTACGTTGGACACATTGTAGTGGCTAAACGTTCGAATTTAAATTTTTTGACATTTTCAAACCTACTGTTTAAGAGAATAGAATCCCACGGTTTATTTTGCTGATGTGCACATCATTTATGACGATAAAAATCAGCAAAAAAGAGTCTGATTCATTTCGATTGAGCGTACTTCACCCACCTCCCTTTGGAGTATTTTTTTAGAAAGGACAAATGGACGCTGTCTTTGAGTTAGCTATCAGGCGGGACTTCAGGGGGTGGCGTATTTTCAACTTGACTGGATCCTTTGGGCTCTGTGTCATCCACTCTATGCACTTCTACAATACGGGTTGATCTGGGGCTGTATCGCACTCTTAAAATCTGGAAGATAGTGGAGAGAAACGGAGATAGTTTCTGGTCCGCCTTCACGATAATATAACCCGGTCCACGTGTCTCCAGGCGTGTCGTCACCCGCTTGCACTGATTCATTTCGTTTCGGATTGTCTTCCAACTCTTGCGGATCCCTCCTTTGGCCAGCTGTTTGCGAAGGAGATTGATCAAATGATAGGCAATGACCGTGATGAACAGATGTGCACCGATTGGCTTGTCATCATGATGAAAGATCGGACGTAACCCCAGATCGGATTTCATCATCTTGAACCCTGCTTCAATTTCGGTCAGCCGCCAATAGGTTTTCACCGTTTCCTGTACATCCCAGTCGGTATGACTGGTGCGAAGAATATACACACCGGTATCTGCCATGCCTTCCTCACAGCCCTCCCGACGCGTGATCGTGACCGACTCGGCATATTCGCTCTCTGGCTTTGGGGTGACCTTGACCTCAAACTCCCCAGAAACGGACCCATACTTTTGTTTAAGACGCCCCAAGCGGACGAGAATCAACGTGTAGTTTTTCATGTGATTTGGCTTGGACAAGCCCTCATGAATCTGCGTGACCTCCTCGATATACTTCTTGCATTTTGAGGCATGGATTGCTTCTTCCTTGCCTTGCTTCGCTTGACTGTGAACACAAATGCATCGTTCGTTGCGAGCCTCCTCTTGGTTGATGTCAGCATTCTCAGTCGTTTGGGGACTCTCTTCCTCGGTCAATGCCCATGCCTTCACCGGTACCCCGTCGGCGGTCTCAAAGACACACTCGGGAGCACGTGAGGGCATGGGTGGGGACTTTCTCCGATCCACCGCAATCCAATCCAGCTGTTGCTCCTTCAAGTACATGAGGTTCTCCTGGGTTGCGATCCCTGCATCCATGATGACCGTTGCATCAGAGCCGATCAGGGGAGCCACCGCCTGTTTCAACGTTTTCGGTTCACTAATATTGCCCGGCAGAATCTCAACGTTACGCACCAACCCCGAACCATCAATCATCAACGATAACGAAACCAAGGGACAATCCTTGCGCTTTTCTTTACTGACACCAAATTCCAAGAGCTCGCCTCGTTTCTTGCCTGTGTAAAAGGTATTGGTCAAATCATACAGCATGAGCGTACTTCCGTCCTGCAACATCGCCCGTGAAGGTCCATACAGCTTTTCAATGAACGCATGCCGGTGTTCATATAATGTCTCAGCACAACGATACAACGACCTGTAGTTGGCCGACTCCAAGTCCAAAAGCGACAGAATGCTGGACTGATGCTGGATCCAGTCTGCGGTATGGACTTCACTCCCTGGACTCAGCATGCGTCCAATGATGGATGCGATGGTGCGCTTGGCCTGATTTTGATTCATCCCAATCTCCACGAGCATGTCAGCAATCCCTAAGGTATTGATCAGATTCAGACACGCCCGCTCGCCGACAAAGGTGCGTGTATCCAAGGGCTCTGTTTGCTCAGGGTCAATGAAGTGAAAGCGTTTGCGCTGATAAATGTCGTAGCCCTGATCAAGGAGCTTCGTAACAATGTCATCCACCGTCCGATGAAACGTTTCGTCGTCGTAAAAAACAAGAGCAGATTCTCCTTTGAGCTTGGCTTCGATTGATGTGGTGAGATGGGGCCATTGATCTCGGGGGATGGCGAAGTCGCCTCCCAGATTGAGGAGGGTATGATGTTTGGATTCTCCATTTTCCCGATAAGGATCAAGGAGGGAGAAGGTGGATCGTGAGGATCCATCTTTAAGGGTGTAGCCTGAATTTCCAACACCACCTTTAAAGGATCTTCCAGTGTGTCTAGGACCAATGATGGTGCAGACACATGTCTTATTTGTCATTTTATTTTGTGATTATATTTATAGTGTCACTACTATAATAATGATCTAACTATCAAATCTAAGCCAGTTTTTTCTATATTTTTCTCTCAATGACCCTTTTATTCCCCTTTTTTTGGTTTTTAATTATTTTATTAGTATATTGGTATTGTTATTTTAATCACACTTTATTATGACAAAATCATCCCAACAATTTGCACATCTCTTCCTGAACCCCGATCTGCACAAACTCAGGCTCTACGAAGCCCTGCGTGCATATTTTGTTGAGGGAAAACCCTGGGCCGTCATTGCTAAACAGTTCGGACTCAATGAGGGAACCCTCCGTAATCTAGCCTCTGAACTACGCAAATCGGGGACGATTCCCTTGTTTGACCGCCCCGCAGAGGTGCAACGCTCCAAACGCGATCAGCGCATCCTTGAATTACGCCTTAAAGAACATCTCTCCAATGCCGAGATTCATCAACGCCTATCGGAGGAGGGAATCAAGGCAGGGACCACCACTATCGGACTTGTTCTCAAGCAGGCTGGTATCCCAAAATTGCCACGACGCTCCATTCGTACATCTCCCAAAGTGACCATTGCTGCACAGGCTGACGTTCGCCGATTCCACGCAACTTCGTCAACGTTTTCTACACAGTTCGCTGGCTTGTTTCTCTTTGCACGGGAGTTGGCAGATGCCAACATTGGGCAGCTTCTAACCACCTGGCCTACCAGCAAGAGGATTCCTGCATTGACCATGATCCGCTCCTTGCTAGCGCTCAAACTCTGGGGAATTGGACGCCCCTATCATGTGATGCCAAGTGTTCTGGACGAGGGCATAGCCCTGTTTGCTGGACTCAATGTGATCCCCAAAAAATCCACCTTGTCCGAATACAGTAGCAGAGTAGACCTTGATCATCTGGATCGATTGATGGCAGGATGGCATCGGATCGCTCAACAATGGGTGCCAACCTTGGAAAAGTCATTTGACTTGGATTTTCATACGATTCCCTATCATGGAGATGAATCGCTGATGCAGA
>JAPOUL010000036.1 GCA_026708685.1 Bacteroidota bacterium | reverse complement strand
AGATAAAATGAATTAAATTATAGTGTTTTGTATAAGTTATTTATGGACGAGCCCCTAGCACGATAAACTGCCAAAATGTGCCACGGTTACCATCAAAGAGTGGACTATCTTCTGGTCGGATCAATAGATATTCCAACATTGAGTAGTTCGTAAGCAAGATATGGGGTGGATTGTCCCGCATTTCATTACGAAAAACCAGCTCACCATGCTGACGATCATCACCACGGAGCGTGGCATTTCGATTATGATCACGGTTATCTTTCGGCGTTTGTCCTGTATACTGACCAAATGTCGGTTTGAATTCTGATCTCGCATCATGTAACTGTCTACAGATTTCCCCAAGGCGTTCACGCTGATCATTTGCTAGAGCATTCATAGGATATAAGATCATTGCACGAATTCCAGGTTCTTTCAATTTTCCCGAGAGATATTGTTGATACAATTCAAAGAGAATTGGATATAGGAAACTCTCCGTTTTTCCACTGGCAGTTCCCGTGGCAACGACTACATTCTGCTTCTTGACATAAGTAGTACACAAGGCCTGTTCCTGATGTTGATACAAGGGAGCCTTGATCAACGCCGCAAGAAGGTCATCACTGCGATCTGGGAAGCATTCTGCTACGATTGAACTCGCAAGGCTTCCTTGAACAAAGCCGTGTTGCTCCTCAGGAAAGGGGCCCTTCATGAGTTGACCCTCTTCTCTCAGGGCCTTCTCAAACGACTTCCGGAGGCTAGCCTCCTTGAAGAAGAAGGATGTCTTCAAGTAGTTCTCATAGCGTTGACGGATTTTTTCTGGCCAACCAGTAATGTCAGAATCGTTACTCATTAAACAATATTTTTTAGAATTTGAACGTTTCTTTGATGCACAGTTCGTCGCCGTTTATCAAGCCTGATAGATTGTCTTTGCGTGTCTTTCAAATTCAGTCCAGCACATTGGATTTCACCAAAGCTAAACCCTTTGGCATTTTTCCATCCACTTCTGTCATGACACATGGCATGAGGTTGCAGATGCTTAGTGTGTGTACTAGGAGAATCAATATGGACTGTCACGGCTTGATCAACGTTATACGATTCAGGGACGAACAAACTTAGAGTGTAAGATGTGGTTGTGATGGGTCTAACGACACAACTTCCTTCAGAATCAACATGACCAATGTCTGGAGCAATCTTGACTTGCACATGATTGGTATTGATTGTAATCCAACTTAGAGTCACTTCCTTCCCCTGTGCAATTCTTGATGAGCTTGCGTTGAAGCATTTTATTTTCGGCAGGGGATCTGCAGAAATAACTATTAGCGGAAGTGCTGTGCCTGCAATTTCAACTTTGAATTGAACATCTGCATAGATTCTCTGATCTATCAGTATATGATCAATAAAATCTCTCATTGGAATCGCAACTGGACAATCTCTTTGACTGATTCTATAGGTGAGACTCAATTCATCATCAAACCCAGCAGTAATCGATTGAAGTTGTTTCTGCATCAGTCTTATCTCAGATCCATTTTGAGCGTAGTCCTGAAATTCATGACGAGTCATTTTGAACGGTTTGTCACTCCAATTGCACAATGTACTGTCTTCCGATACAATTTTCCACCAGATTCGTGGAAGATTTAATTGAATGCATACTTCATTGGGCAGGGATCCAAGTGTGCACAAAATGGAATTTGCTTCGGGTGTATGACCAACCATGAGAGTATCAACATTTACCGTTGAATGAGTGTCATCAGATACTTTTAACTCCATGGGCTGAGATCTTTCGGTGCTAACAAAACGCACTTCAGTTTGTGTATGTCCGTTCAATTCCGGCAATAGTATCGTGTGTTGAGTGTACGGCTCGCCATTGATCAGAATCTCCTTTAATCTTTTCAAGAAACGGAACTCAATGCTGTCAACAAGTCTCCCCGTTGAATCGTAAATACGGAGAAAAAATCTCCCTTCCCGCCCATTCAGAATTTCTGAAAGCGACTGCTCGGCGGGTTTGAAATTCTGTCCCTTCCAGCCAGATTTCGCTTCCTCCCCCACCCGAGCCCACTCAATATCTCCCGTAGTGATGAGAGCTGGAACACGTTGGACAAAAAGTTTACCCTCATCCGAATCGTCAAATACATGGGGACCTGACAGTTTGATTCCAGCTTCTACATGCAAATCATCATGTTCATGAAAGCCGCCAATGTATTCTTGCTGCGACTGGGATGTTCGAGAAAAGAAATGGGCCACGAAATCCGCATCTCCACAGGCTTCTGGTGCAACAGGTATATGGCCTGTTCTATTCCATTCTCGGGGAGCGATAACAATGAAACATCCATTCGTGATTGCTGTGACCTTACGACCATCGCCCACCCAATTCGCACGAAATTTGAATATCAATGGGTTGTTTTCATGGAGTGATATATTCTGTTTCCGTCCATCTGAAAACTCAATGAATAATTGTCCAGACAACGATGGAATACGACATTTATTCTTTTCAATCTCTAATTTCCTGTCATCCAGATACACAGATTTGATTGTATATTCTTCATCTACAGACAATTCTATATCCCATGTTCCTCCTAACCTGTTTTTATGGCAGAGTAGTTCTGGTTGGGGGCATCGCCGAACTTGTGGTGACCGTATCCCACTTTGCCCCACTCTGCTACGTCTACCAGAGATCTTTCGTGGTTCATTTTTCTGTTTTCGTGACATTTTGAGACTCGGAACAGTGTTGACATCGTCACGAGAGTTTTCGCTACTTGGAAGTCTATCATGTATGGCATGATCGCCTTGTTCATATACGCTATCAAATGGAATGGATGCATCTGATTGACCTCCGTCAGCTTCTGCAGGACTGGAATATGACTGATGGATTTCGTCGGTGCCTGATGAAATGACACTAAGTTCAGAATACACCGTTTCGGGAGAATCTAATACGGATCCAGTTTTTGTAGCAATTGGCAGGAGATCCTCTTCGGACGAATTATTCAGATCCTGACCGTGAATGAATCCCTCATCATAGGGGGAGGATTCCGCCTGATTGTCAAGTTCCAGAATTCTTGAGTCGGCATTGTGTAGTTTGGTTTCATTTTCACATGGTGGTGAGAGCTTGACGGGTTTAGAATCATTGGTATCTGTGGATGGACTGGAGGGCGACTGCCAAGATCCAGCATAAGTCGCCATGGATTTTGCCAGACCTTTCAATATGGTTACAATCTTACTTAACACTGACATGTTTCTTCTTAAAATCGTGAAGAATCCACAAAAGATGCTATGTCTGTAGGGGCAGTCTAATCACGAAAATTATCAGAGCCATATTAATCACCAAAGTACGAAAATTCCTAAGGTAATCATGGCTTAATTCGATTTATGTACGGATATTTATCAAACCTTGCGATTGTTTTCAAAAATGGATAGGAATCTACTCATGCATTAGCACATGGGGTATTTTCAAAGTGATCCTCGTAACTATTTAATCATTAAGTTTACCAAAGAAGTTCCTAACATGCTTTGTTAGAAACGATGATCCAACAATACTGACGATAATAGCCTGAATTATATCGAGATTTGTAGGTGTAACAAAATAGAGTCGTTCTGGTAGCAATAAATGCCATGCCCACACAATCAAAAAAATGATCATTAATGAAAAACCTACCCAAAATCCAATCAGTATCCCAAGATGTATTTGTCTCCGTATTTGCTGATCCCGTTCGTGTTTACCTTCGACCAACTCAAATAATCGCCGTGCTTCATCTTTAGCACGCTGTGGTTCATTAGACT
>JAPOUL010000069.1 GCA_026708685.1 Bacteroidota bacterium | reverse complement strand
CTGCCCAGCGTGCTGCGATCCTGTATTCGTTGCTCAATACCTGTACCCTACACGATGTGAATCCCCGGGAGTGGTTGGTGGATGTGTTAACGCGGATAGACACGATTCCACAAGAAGAGCTATACACGTTGTTGCCTCAGCATTGGAAGTCCACACAGCAGGATACACTCGGTAAGGCCGCGTAGGTCAGACGGACGCAGACATGCGTCTCCAGAACTGCCCATTGCTTCAGAGAAAATTGCCTGCCGTTGTGCCATTATTCTCTTGTCAAGACCAATGGGATCACACCCTCAGGTGAACAAAGTTTACGTACTTGAGTATATGGGATTTTCGTATAGATACCACAAATCCATCATAATCAGACAGCATAAATGGATAGAGATGGCATCGCAAAACTTGCTCAGGACTGCTTCCAAGAATGCCCAACCATCGTTCTCGGATCTGGAGCATCCATGCATCACGGCTTACCAAGTATGGACATGCTAAGCAACTACATTAGAACTAACATGAAAACCGAGGATGAATCCGAAGAAACAGCATGGAAACAAGTGAATAGAGCGCTTGAAAATGACAATCACCTTGAGACTGCTTTGGAGAAGCAAAATTTGCCTCACAGTCTTCTTTCTAAAATCATTCGCCTGACTTGGCAGTGCATCAATGAAAAAGACAAAGTAGTGTTGGAAACCGCTATATCATGCCATGTAGCATTCCCGCTTGGTGAATTGTTATCAGGAATATTCAGAAGCACTCAGATTGAGGTTCATATTGTTACTACCAACTATGACCGTGTCGCAGAATATGCTTGTAATTCACGGGGTATTCTGTTTCAGACTGGCTTTGCCCCTGGATATGTGCAGAAATGGGAGGGTACTGAACATGTAAATTTTTCACATAGAAGAAAGAAATGTCGTGTTGTTAAAATCTGGAAGGTTCACGGTTCCCTGGATTGGTTTCAAACCGAAAATGAAAAGATTGTAGGACTTCCATTATTTGAACGTCCATCGGCAGACTACACTCCCCTGATAGTAACTCCTGGACCTTATAAATTTCAAAAGACGCATGATGACCCGTTTCGAAGTATTATCAATGGTGCAGACAAAGCACTTAAAAATGCAGCAGCTTTCCTCTGTGTTGGATATGGATTTCGAGATCAGCACATCCATCCGAAAATCTACGACAGATGTAGAGAGAAAAATATTCCAATCATTGTCCTGGCCAAAAAGTTGACGCAAGAAGCAAGAGATTTTCTGAAACAAAGGGCGGGAACAAATTATATGGGGATTGAGTTAGCGAGTGGAGGAAGTAAAATCTACTTACCCCAAAATACTGACGGTCTAAATGTTAATGATTCCGAATTATGGTCACTTTCGGGTTTCAATAAATTAGTATTATAACGACTATGCACGGGTCTATTTTCGATTTTGCAGATAATGAAGCACTAGGAAGTGTGATCTCAGTTGATACGGCCTCTGTGGTCATCAGGATTGATAACCTTGAACAATTGAAATGCCTCCAGGTCAATCGTTTAGTCGTTCTCCAGAGTAGTAAGCCTGGGCAACACCTGATCGGGATAGTTGTGAAGATCACCCGAAAACAAGACACTCGTGAGCTAGATGAGGATGAGATGGTTGACGAAGATCTTCTCCCAAGTGATAATAATTTGGTCAAAATCACCCTTATCGGTACTTTGCTTGACCGTGAGGGCAATAATCGAGACATCTTCCGCCGCACACTGGAGACTGTTCCTGAGATTGATGCCAACTGCTTCTCCCTTGAAGAAGATCGCCTTACGCGTTTTATGCAGGTCGTCTCCGATGTCGAAATGGATGGTCCAAAACTAACCTTAGGTCATTTCGCACTTGATGAAAAAGCAAAAGCATATCTCAATGGTAATAAATTATTTCAGCGACACGCCGTAATTGTCGGCAGTACTGGATCGGGCAAATCGTGGACAACGGCTCGCCTACTGGATCAAATTGCAAAATTACCTCAAGCCAACGTCATATTGTTTGATATCCACGGTGAGTACCGCCCTCTAAGACGCGAGGCTTTTAGGCATTTAAGGATTGCTGGGCCATCAGATATCGAAAATAACCAGAGTTTAGAAGATGGCATTCTGCATCTACCTTACTGGTTATTGGACTATGAGGCATTATTATCACTATTTGTTGATAGAAGCGATCAGAACGCTCCTAATCAGTCCATGATCATTACCAGCACTATTGTGGAGGCGAAGAAATCCATGCTATACCCCGAGAAGCATAAAGAAATATTGGACAACTTTACCATTAATAGTCCAGTCCCCTTTGATATCAATACTGTATTGAACGAAATAAAGAGACTTAATATAGAAAGGGTTCCAAGTGCTAATAATAAGACAAAACAGGGACCTTACAACGGGAAGCTGAGTCGCCTGATTGGTAGATTAGAAGCGAAGGTGAATGATAAACGTTTAGCATTTCTTTTTAAGCCCCCTGATGAGTGTATGGAAATGGTATGGCTCGAAAAAATGATCCATTTAGTTTTAGCAGGCCGAGAGGAACAACACGATCATTCAGGGGGTATCAAGATCATTGATTTTTCTGAAGTCCCATCAGATGTTCTTCCTTTGATGGTGAGTCTTTTGGCTCAAATTGTATTTTCTACATGTCAGTGGACCATAACCAAAAAACGCCACCCGATCGCAATCATGTGTGATGAAGCTCAGCTATACATCCCAGAACGTATAGCGGCTGATAGTTCTGATGCTGTGGCCGTAAAGATCTTTGAAAGAATTGCCAAAGAAGGCCGAAAATACGGTATTGGCCTCGTGGTCATCAGTCAGCGCCCTTCGGAGGTAAACCGGACGGTGCTTAGTCAGTGTAATAACATGATCGCCATGCGGTTAGCCAGTGGCGATGATCAACGTGTGGTCAAACGGCTACTACCTGATAGTCTTGGCAGTTTTGGAGACCTATTACCAGTTTTGGATGTGGGAGAATCTTTGGTCGTTGGTGATGCCAGCCTATTACCAACCCGAGTTCGTATTGCAGAACCGACTATGAAGCCTGATAGTCAAACAGTTGCTTTCTGGGATCGATGGAACGATTCAAACGCTGTATCTGATATACCCAATGCTGTTCGTTCTTGGCGTAAACAAAGTATGAAATGAATACTCAATAAGATGAGAAGTCGTAGAGATTTTGAATGCTGATTGATCCAACTTATTGGATATTACACTACAATTCCTCTGAACCACCTTTCATTCACTGGAACCAATGGCATCAAAAACACCAAGTAACTGACGAGCTTGATGTCGTTTTCAAATAAGTTCTACCAACAAATGATTTTGGTTCTCATTTTATTATTTTCACATCCAACGTTCACTAATTGGGGTGGAGGGGTTCTTGGAAGTTGTCAGGGTCTATTTGAAATGGCTCCAAAATTACTTAAAATGTTGTATATTTACATGGAGTGGAAGTTTCAAAGCTAATTGTGTAGAGTCAATTACATTCACCTCAAATAATTGTAAGATGCTCAAGAGCAGAGATGCACATAAGACTGCTATCCAGATCCTTTTCATTGCCAGTCATAGTGGGCGTAATCTTACGCCCATGCAGTTAATTAAACTGTCGTATATTGCTCATGGTTGGACATTGGGCATATCGGGGGAACCATTATTTAATGATACCGTTGAGGCATGGCGATATGGCCCGGTAGTACCCGATATTTATCACACGTATAAAGAATTTGGACATTCCCCAATTGTCG
>JAPOUL010000038.1 GCA_026708685.1 Bacteroidota bacterium | reverse complement strand
ATACCAGTAGACGGTTCCTATAGATTTGAACATCAACTAATTTTCGGACATCCCCATCTCCCATCATCATAGCAATCAAAGATTCTGAGGGATACAATGAAATACAAGATCTAATCGGCAATTTTCTTCATCAATGTAGACTTCATCTGCCATCTTTCTCATAAAAAACTGTCCACGCCCATGATCAGCTAATCGCTTCTTCTCTTCAAGAGGATCCTCTTGCGTCCAATGAATACCCTCACCTTGATCAGTGACTGTCAATTCAATACGGTCTTCTTGCATGACTAATCGCAGAGTCGCATGTTTATTTTCATCCCACTTGTTTCCATGCTCAATTGCATTGGTAAGGGCTTCACTTGCTAAAAGAATGACTCGATAGGATAAATCATCATCTAAATCCAAGGTCGGAATAAAGTCTTGCAATTGCTCCACTGCAAGATCTAATTCATCAAAGGTTGATGCTATGTTTAACTCTAATCGTTTCTGGTCCATGGTATAATCAATCAGGTTTGACTTACTGAGTTCATTAGTTCGGCTAATGATTGAGTCAATGTTCTTCTGTTAAATTGGGATACAAAAGATTCATCAGGTCTTGGAAACGTTTGTTGTAACCAATCCGACTTAATTTGATTTAAGGCATCCTTGATGCCATCAATATCGGTAGGTTCAGCGAGATAGGTCGCACCATAACTACGGAGGGTGTCTTGGGCAGTTCCAGGCGGCACTAATCCTAAAATGGGCTTTTGGGTTCCCATATATTCAAAAAGCTTACCTGTTGAAATTCCATGATCGCCGTAGCGGTGTCCAATGGTCATCCACAAAATATCTGCTTCCCTTTGGAGTTGGATGATTTCAGGGTGCGGTTTGTATCCAATATAGTTAACAACATCTTGTAAATGAAGATTCTCAACAAGATCATGAAATCCATCGGGTACCAGTCCAGCAAAGATAGCAGAAATTTTTGTTTTCAGCAAAGGGTTATCATGCAGAAAGCCTGCTAACCCACGCAAAAAATAATCAGGAACTTGCACATCATAGAATACCCCAGTATAAACAAGTTTCAACCTATCCTTATTAGAACGGGGTGCATCATCCAAAGATTCAGAATTGTCGTGACCATGTGGAATGATGGTACCGAACGGAGAAAGATCCGAATGACGCTGATTGAGTTGATCTAGTATGGGCTTGTTGATGGTAATAATTGCCGATGATTGGTTTAATACCTTACTCTCCAATCTGAGATGTCTGTTTCGATGAAATTCCGTAGGATACTGATGGCGCGGATTATCCACCCAATCATCGCGAAAATCGATTATAAGTGGAAGTTGTAAGCGTTTCGAGAGTGCTCTGGCAATGAGATGTCCCGTATACGGTGGAGCTGTTGAAAAGATGGCATCAAACTTCTGAGTTTGGGCAAGACGTAAACCCGCTTGAAGGGCAAATGGCATCCAACCGACTTTGTTGTCGGGAATAAACATCCAGTTACTAATGGATGTGAGCGTTTTTCGTTTCGTTTCTGGGGGTAACTTGACCGTTGTTTTGGAACGAAATAGTCGGGTTGGATCAAGGCTTCGAGTTCTGACGATAGGAATATCTAAATTCTTGATGGGAGTCAAAAGTGACTCGTCATAAGCAAAATAACCCGCTGTGTATGGGGTGATCACGGTAGGTTGCCATCCATGTTCTGGTAGATGACGTACGAATCCTGCAGTTCTTTGAACCCCACTCATTCCAAGTGGTGGAAAATAATACGCGATGACCAGCACATGCCGCATGGATACTCACAGGATGATGAGATCTTGTTGGATCTGTGACAACCGCTGGCAACCATGTGATTGGACTGCGACCGTATCTTCAATCCGAATGCCAAACTGATGAGGAATATAGATACCTGGTTCAATGGTTACGGTAAATCCTTTCTTTAGAATCGTATCCGATCCAGTTGAAAGGGACGGCCATTCATGCACTTCCATTCCAATGCCATGTCCAGTGCTATGGCTGAAAAATTCACCAAAGCCATCTTGGGTCAAACTGGAACGGGCAGCTTGATCTACATCCGAACAGTGAACCCCCTCCCTCACCTTCTTAACTGCTTCATTTTGTGCTTTGCGAACCGATGCATACGCAGTGAGAAATTCTTCGTTTGGTGATCCGACAAACAAGGTTCTTGTCATATCCGAAGCATAGCCATCAACGATTCCACCAAAATCTAACAATACACATTCATCTTGTTTTAATTCCCGTTGAGTAGGGCGTGCATGTGGGAGTGCAGTATTTTCACCAAAGGCTACGATGGTTTCAAAAGCCATCTGCGAAGCTCCATGTTTGCGGTGATAATAGTCAATTCTAGCAGCGAGTTCCTTTTCAGTGGCACCCGGTTTGATATAGGGATGAATTTCATCAAAAACCAAATCCGAAATCCACTGTACACGCCGCATACCTGCAATAGCATGATGTGATTTTGTAGCGACTAAACGATGAAAAAACTTTTCTTGGGGAACAAGGCTAAGATCACTTACCTCATCGTGCCATTGTTGGTAGGAAGCCAACGTCATATACTCCGGCTGAATCAATAATGTATCCGTCGCAATGACCAATCCATGTGTTTTTGCATAGTTGATCAGATTGTAGGCTCCAATATGAATTGTGGCTTCGCTCACTTCCAATGTTGCTTGGATCTTATATCGATGATCTGTCACCAAATGCATCGAATCCTCTCGGACAATCAAAAACCCGTTTGATCCAGTAAAACCGCACATCCACCGTATATGTGGTAAATGGGTGATAAGCATCGCAGATGCCTTTGCAGATGTGAGCATTTCTTGAATCCAATCCTGAAGGGTTGGATATTCAGAATGTAGTATTTCCTTCATGATGGACCACTTACAAGGTTAATGAATTGGATGGTAATGGATGATGGATCAATCACAGTAGAGGTTCTTGAAATGAAAGCACTTGATTTCTGTATCATATGTGACCATAAGGAATCAGTTTTCTGATCAGACTGTCTGAACACTATGGAAGAGTCCTGCATGATCAGATTTCAATAGATAGTCTCCAAAGTTTTTATCGGTTGTCACTGCCACCAACATCATTTCAACGATGTGTATGATTGGGTAATAGCTCCTTCATCAATTCGTTAAGCTGATTCATGATGCCACTATGCCCAAGTAGATCTCTGATTCGTTTAGAACAACTTTTTTGTGATCCACTGCCTATCATTGATAGGTTTTTGGTAATGAGTTCTTCTGCTTCAACCGTCAGACATGCAATACGACGATGCAATTCATTCGTATCATTGTATTTGGGAATGGGGATTTTCTGCCAAGGAGATCTGCTAAAATGTCGCCCACTGTTTCTTGCTTCTGCAAAAGCAGATTCAAGCACCGACGCATTTAAGATCCCTACTAAAAAAGCAGATTCATTTTCGCATCCAGCATTGTACCGATACACCGTTGAATCAGCAATTGCTTGCCCTACACTCATCCGAGCAGCTCTCATAATGTCTCCGCTTCCTGGGTAGACAAGTACAGTTTTAAGACGCGTTGAACTCGTTCTATGAAGATCTAGCTGAGTTGAAATTTGACGCTGAAAATTAATCCGGTCAATGAGTGTTTTGGGAGTACTCTTCCCCAGACCACAGAATTCTTGATATATGGAATCAAGTGTTTCCCATGATGGAATGTTTGTTGGGACAGGATGGATATAGGTATTGGCTTCATCCATGGGGATGATAGTACGATCTAAGTTAGGAGAGATCAAAAATGGAAGTAGCTTCTCTGATCGGAGTATGAAGCGAATCCATGTTTTGGGAAAGATTCCCTCCTGTGAACGAATATCTCTCCATGGTGGGTGCATAGAGCGTTCAGTCCTCACTTTAAGTGTGCACTTTTCCGAATCTTCCTCAATGATTTCACTTACAAGTGTAAGTACTTTCGGAGTGATAGTCGCCCCTTGCTTGAAGGAGCTTTCTGCGTAGTCTGATCGCTCTACGGGGAATGGTTCAGGCATTACCTTAAATTGGAGCAGGGATTCAGCTTCTGTCCACTTCATATGGGGTTTAGGGCGTTTTCTGGAATTCTCCAAATCGGCAAAAACTAAATGAGATGGTTCATTTGAAAAATGAAGTCCAGAGGCTCTGCCAAGAAATAACGCACAACACCTTCTTGCATCTCCGCCTTCAAAGGGGTTCGGATGGTAGAGATCAATAATCTGCTTCAATACATCCTTGTGAGTATCCCTAAAATTCTTCCAATGATCTGTCTTGATAGCAGATCTTTTGACAAGCCATGCAGAAGGGTCATGGTTTGGATCTTTGAGATAAAGCTCACGACATCTCTTTACAAATAATTGTGCTATATCAAAGTGAGGTGCAGTATTTCCGCCAGGCCATAAACTTGTATAATTCTGTGTATAAGCCTCCAAAGTACGCTTCCTGTTCTCCACCTGTATACTTTTCATGGCAACCCATGGTGGATTTGCCACAATGCGATTGACCTTTCGCTGTGACAACTGATAGGGTCCAGATATATTCACGATATACCATGTCCAAACAGAATTCTTCTCTTTATCAATAATTGTTTGTAGCATGGAGTGGGCTTCACGAATGAGCTCTTGATCAGCAAGTGGGACTGATTCTTGAATATCAAGGGGGCATGGTTTCTTGTGCAGAGCTGCCTCAACGAGTCTTCTTGTAGACTCAGCAAAATGGGTGCTATGTATGAATGAGGCTGGTAGAGTCACCTCATACCCTCCAGGAGAACGAAAGACCATTTGATTCTCGCCAGGTGTAAATAACTGGGGATTTTGGTTCGGCATGTTCTCTCTGATTTGAAGTGAATCCCCCTCATATATGTGCAGATAACTTGGGTTGGGGAGGCGAATCAGAGCTCTCATGAGTGTAGCTCTGCACATTTCTGCAGCGACTGGGTGTACGTCAATGCCATTCACAAGCATAGCTACGACCTTTGCATTATCCTCTGGAGAGAGATACTGTGCATTGAGTGCTGATGACTCCAAAATTCTTAATGCCGCGAAATACAAGAATGTGCCAGAACCACAAGATGGATCAAGAACACCAACTCCATGGATTGCGTCTGGATTGCGTTTAGCACGTATAGCAGATTCTACAGCATTCTTGCACCAGTCGTCATCCAAAACATCTTCTACCATAAATTGTGCAAGCCAGTCTGGAGTGTAAAACTCACCGAATGCCCTCCGGTCATTTGCACCAACAAAATTTTCGTATAAGGGGCGCAATACATCTCCTTTTGTACGAGTCCAATCATATTCATGGATTTGTAACAATAATTTCTCTGCCCACTCACGCCCCTTTTCTGTTTCAATTAACCATGCAATAAATCCATCTCCAAGAAGTTCATTCACATTAGGGGGGATATTGGGATGTGATACTGCATGAATGACTCCGCGTGCTAAGGTTACAAGAAAGGTATGCGAAACAAAAAGATGTTCCTGCTGAACAGGCTGAGATGGTGCCATACTTGATGTACGTAGGAGATCAAGCCATAAACTTTTTTTTGTATGGATACTTGACAGTAGACTTTCTTTGACATTGGAATAGATAGATTGTAATTGATCAACGTATGTCTTAAAAAGATTGATAGGATTGGATGGAATGGATGGTTTTCCATAAGGTGTAGACGGGATACAACCTAATACTTTTGAAAGAAGATGATGGGCATCATTTGGAACGAACCTTTCCATAATCGCACCCATTTCCGCCCCACTATATCGATCATATTTCCATGCGTACCAGATCTTCCCATCGGTGAGGATTCCTGTGAATTCTGGGGGATCATCATCCTGTTCAGGAATTCTAGATTTCTCTTCCTTTGCAATGATTCGAAGGTAGTTGTTGAGTTGCGGCTTATTGTCTTCGGATACCAAACCTGGAGATTTTGTCTCAATAACCGTACGATGACGATGTGAATATATATCCATCGATAAGCGTCCTAATGGATACTCAATTATAGAGTCAATACCACACTCTTCAAGCATCTGTACCACTTCCATTTGGACACGACTCTCGCTGAGGCCCTTAGGATTAAGCAATAGTTTGCTAGCACACTCCAATGCCTTTTCTGTAAATTCTGTCATTGATTTATCTCAGATTTAAATGATCATCTATTAACTGTACACAAGAAGATCACACTTGTATATACTTACAGTTACTGAGTATTCGGATATCAATATTGCATAGTTAGACCTTACCACGCTAAAGGTCAAATCATCAAGAAATATGGAAAAAACGAGGATAGGTTTCATAAGTTTATTGTGACGAGAATGAATATGTTCTCTTCTTCTAGATCGCTTAGATTTTTCTTATACTTCAAATGATGTAATAGTCCTGAATAGTGAACGTATGACGCTATCACTGAGTGTATAATGACGCGTTTTCTTAACGTTTCAAAACTTGAAATACATTGATCCGATCTTGATTGTTTGCAACAATGATACGATCGTCTATCTGAATGAGTCTTCGGGCATCCTCAGGGACCCAGAATTCATGGGATTTTGACTCCTTGAAATTAAACTGACTGTATCCGAGAAGTAATCCTCCACGACCTCCGTTCATGCGACCTTCCTCTGCACGATTTGAAAAATCATTACCAACAAAAAGAATATCTTGATGACCGCTACGATCAAAATCGTTTACTAAGACATCCCTGATTGGAGAGAATTGAGCAGAAAGTGGAAGCTCTCTTAACTCAAAAACTCCTTGATCTGTAAGTTCAAAGATGACGGAGGCACTATGATGGGCTTTCAGTATAGAATACGTTTCATCATACGAGGATATGACATCAGCAGTTGTAGCAGCTGCATAATCGGAATAGGTTGGAAATCTCAACCGAATATCTGGTAGTTGAGAAACCATTTGATCACGGGTAGCAACGGGTACATCTATGCCTTTGACAAAACTGCTGTAGATGACCTCCCATGATCCAGAGTGATCTAGATCTCCTACATAGAGCGTAGCTGGGTATTGGGTAGAGGCATGAATTTGTGTATTCAAACCTCGATTTCCTGCTACCAGATCAATATCTCCATCTCCGTCTAAATCAGCAGGAAAAATAGTATTCCAGAAACCGTCAGTATCTGCCAAGCCAATGGAGTGACTGCATTCTTCAAGTTGATTTGAGTTGTTTTTACAAAATACTCGGATTGGCATCCAGTGTCCAGCAATGAGTAATTCTTTGGACTCATCACCTATCACATTGGCCCATACAGCAGTACTGATCATGCCAAAATTTTCTATACCAGTAGTCCAAGTGGTAGTGCGATCAATAAAACCATCAGGAGTATTTTCTAATAGATAACTGGGCGGTGATTTTCCGTATTGTCCCGGAACATGTAAGCTTCCTATAAAGAGGTCAAGATCTTCATCTTCGTCAAAATCGTAGGAGGCAATACTGCTGGTGATCGTTTTCATAGCGGGTAGTAGATCGGGAATATAGACTAATTGCCCAAATCCTGAGTTGACATAGACTCGATCCTGCCAGTAATCAGGGTTAGGGCCACTTCCACTGGCTACATATAGATCTAACATTCCATCCCCCGTAACATCCAATAGCTCGGCGGCAACATCTTCAAATTCAGCATGCTCCTCCAAGATAGGAAGCCGAACTTCCATGAATGTGCTGTCTACCTGTTGAAGAAAAAATACGGATGCCTGTCCCCTACCCCCACCTACGAAAAGATCCTTAAAACCGTCCCCATTGATGTCTCCACTTGCGATGGCTGGCCCCTCTTGTGCAAGATCACGGTGTAGCAGTGGTTGTATATCCCAATCTGAATACGAGTCCTCTTGATGTTGATATTCAATTCCTGATAGTGAATCTTGATAGATGATGGGAGGGTTTATCAGTGGATGAGCATGCCATATTACAATTTCATTATGTTGTATGTGAATTGTCTGATCCGTTGAAATATTATCTAACTGTGTTTCCTCTCCGTTGGGCCAAAAGATACTTAGATTAACTTTTTTCCAGTCACCTGTACCAAAGAGCAAGGCTGGTTCAAGAGATGAAAGGTAGCCTCTGACATAATTGGCTTCTTGCATCATGGAGACATGCCCCTCTCCATAGACAATGATTTTTGAACCTATCGCATGAAGATTGTTGAATGAACCCTTCAATGTGATTCGTAATGCTCTTCCCCTCCTCTGCTCTTGTGCATGATTGCGATAAATAAATGGTGGTTGATTGATGTTGTTGATAACAATATCTAAATCAAGATCTCCGTCCAGATCGGCCAGAGTCATTCCATTAGAGTGGCTTGGTATATCAAACCCCCATTCACTGGTCACATCCTGAAATTGTATACCCTCTTGACCTTTAAATACATAATTGGGGACACGGGTTGTGGGCATTTGGTTCACCATGTCTAATCCTGAAACTGTTGTTCCTCTCAACTGTGCCTGCCTAGATGCTTCTCGCAGAGTCGAGAGAAAATCCAAATCAGTATAATCTCTCAAGTAGCCATTGGTAACAATCAAATCTTTGTGACCATCAAGATCAAGATCTGCAAATATCGGTGCCCAACTCCAGTCAGTGTTAGATACTCCAGCAAACTGTCCCATTTCAGTGAAATCTACACCAGGGTACTGTGCTGTACTGATGAATCCTGCGGGTTTCCATTCGTCAAAGTCGTCACTCTCAATATAGTCTAGACCACGACGGACATGGAGCATATTCCTCATATACTGCTCGTGAAATCCATCCTCCCGCAACTGATGATAGAATTGATAATTTTCAGGCCCCTTGAGAACTTTTTGACGGTAATTATCCTCTGCGAGCATATCTAAGGTGTAGATATCGGGGAATTCATCGTTGTTAATATCAGCAATATCGGCTCCCATGGAAGCATAGGAAGTATGAGTCAGATAAGAGCGGATGGATTCTTTAAACGTACCGTCTTGTTGGTTGATATAGAGATAATCATCTTCAATGTAATCATTTGAAATATACAGATCTGGCCAAAAATCTCCATTTATATCACTAACAACGACACTCAAGCCATAACTCAATGGATTACCAATGATTCCTGCCTCCTCGGTAACATCCGTAAAGATTTCACCATCATTGCGAAACAGTTTATCACCCGCTAGCGAATCACGTTGTGCCCTCATGTAGTCAACGACAAAATGGGAGTATCGTCGAATAGAATGATTGAGTAGATACATATCCAGATCTCCATCTCGATCGTAGTCAAAAAAGGTAGCATGATTGGAGTAAGATGGATCATCTAGTCCATAGACTTTCGCCTCATCCTTAAAGGTAAAATCGCCTTGATTGATGTACAAAGCATTACGTCTACGATCGGTGGAAACATTCCCACTACGACATACATAGATGTCTAAGAATCCATCACTATTGACATCTGCCATGGTGACACCCGTCGTCCATGTGGATGAATGAATAATCCCAGATTGAAGGGTAACCTCTTCAAAGGACCAATCTCCCAGATTCCGGTACAAGTGATCTGGGGCCATGTTCGCTGTGAAATAAAGATCGACCAATCCGTCATTATTGAGATCTCCAGCTGCAACCCCACCCCCATTATAGAAGTATTCATACTCCAACACATTAAATGCATCTTGCTCAACAATTCTGTTTTCAAAGGATATACCCGTCTGATCCATGAGAGTAAATAATGGGTCCTCTGAGTTGCAACCCAGAGCGGTTATGAGGATCAAGGCAATGGCAAGAAGACTCCAGCGATGAAGCATATTCGAAAATGCTGAGATCAAGAAAAACCTATGAAACGATGATGCCCCGTATTTTGTCCCTATGTTGGTTACTGTTGTGATGGCAAGGCACATTAGCCCAAGAGGCTGAAATTGCTCAGATCTTCATAGAGGAAAATGTAGAGAAATACGAAGTAGCATCGTTAGAAGGCTTATTGAGTTTAGATCAATCAGCCCGATTGCTTTAGTCGCAATCCCCTATTGAGCGGGGCGTCCTCTGTTAGTCAATTTGTATTCTACATAGACGGGAAAAACCTCCTCACTGTCGCAATCCCCTATTGAGCGGGGCATCCTTTGTTAGACCTTATATGATCACTTAGACAATAAGGTAGATTCTCGTCGCAATCCCCTATTGAGCGGGGCATCCTCTGTTAGTAAGTATTATATGGCGGTTTAACCGTTCGAAGTCCCTGATCTGTCGCAATCCCCTATTGAGCGGGGCATCCTCTGTTAGTTGTACCATTGGATGGTATTATCAAGGTGGGAAAGTGGGTCGCAATCCCCTATTGAGCGGGGCATCCTCTGTTAGAGGAAAGACACTTTTCGAACATCTCTCCTGGGCTCAAAGGTCGCAATCCCCTATTGAGCGGGGCATCCTCTGTTAGTATGTTCAATACACCAGGTGGCAAGAGTTTCAAGACTCTTAAGTCGCAATCCCCTATTGAGCGGGGCATCCTCTGTTAGGGGCTTGGGAAATGTACCAAGTCTAAAGCCTTATCAACCATGGTCGCAATCCCCTATTGAGCGGGGCATCCTCTGTTAGTTCACCAGGACTGAAGACGGTGTGAGACCTAAAGCTGAGAAGTCGCAATCCCCTATTGAGCGGGGCATCCTCTGTTAGAGTCCTAGTCCTGCAACCCCAGTTCCAATTCCCACAGGAGTCGCAATCCCCTATTGAGCGGGGCATCCTCTGTTAGATATGTCCAAAAAATCCATGAATCAATGACAAATATCATCGTCGCAATCCCCTATTGAGCGGGGCATCCTCTGTTAGATTGCTCAAAGTAGTACGTCTTAGTTTTGTGGAAAAAAGTCGCAATCCCCTATTGAGCGGGGCATCCTCTGTTAGTGATCTGTTCACTTAGGCCAACCTGTAAATTTCCCCAAAGTCGCAATCCCCTATTGAGCGGGGCATCCTCTGTTAGCTTTTCCTTTTCTTTTAACCCCTTTTCAAATGACTTATATTTGTCGCAATCCCCTATTGAGCGGGGCATCCTCTGTTAGTACGGTATCTTTGGTTGTCACTTAGTGCTTTGCCAAGCAAAGTCGCAATCCCCTATTGAGCGGGGCATCCTCTGTTAGAATTCAATAGAAGAAGCGATCAAGCTTTTCCAATTCTTTGTCGCAATCCCCTATTGAGCGGGGCATCCTCTGTTAGACCACAATAACCAGATCACCCGGATCAGAAAATATTGTCGCAATCCCCTATTGAGCGGGGCATCCTCTGTTAGAGGTCTGAAAATCCTACTTTGAAAAAGGTTTCGAATTGTGTCGCAATCCCCTATTGAGCGGGGCATCCTCTGTTAGAAAACATTGGACATAAAATCACACACAGATCTGAGAAGGTCGCAATCCCCTATTGAGCGGGGCATCCTCTGTTAGATAACCCACGATGTGTTTATGCTATTAGCATTGGCATCATGTCGCAATCCCCTATTGAGCGGGGCATCCTCTGTTAGAGCAACGACTTCATGGTGCTTGAAACGCAAAGGTTACAGTCGCAATCCCCTATTGAGCGGGGCATCCTCTGTTAGTGGGAGAATTGCCATCTACGATCTCAGGGAGTCATTAAGTCGCAATCCCCTATTGAGCGGGGCATCCTCTGTTAGGATGAATTAAGAGAATCCATAATGGACGATCTCAATTTCTTATGTCGCAATCCCCTATTGAGCGGGGCATCCTCTGTTAGTTGAAGATCGCCTTATTTCTTTGATGAAGGACAATCAAGGTCGCAATCCCCTATTGAGCGGGGCATCCTCTGTTAGGATGAATTAAGAGAATCCATAATGGACGATCTCAATTTCTTATGTCGCAATCCCCTATTGAGCGGGGCATCCTCTGTTAGACGGCAACTTCCACATTCTTCAGTTCACCCGAACGGAGGAGTCGCAATCCCCTATTGAGCGGGGCATCCTCTGTTAGTTAAAGTTGGTCGCTCAGTACGCGCCAGGAACGGAGCTTGTCGCAATCCCCTATTGAGCGGGGCATCCTCTGTTAGAAGGCCGGATATTCAATGATTATTTTGACGTCGACGCGGGTCGCAATCCCCTATTGAGCGGGGCATCCTCTGTTAGTTTGGCTTGAAAGTTCTAATGACGATATGGACATGATGTCGCAATCCCCTATTGAGCGGGGCATCCTCTGTTAGATCATTCTGCTGGCAGATGGATCAAAATGAACCGCAGCAAGTCGCAATCCCCTATTGAGCGGGGCATCCTCTGTTAGGTCAAATACGCCTTTGATAGGTTTGACGGCATAACTGTCGTCGCAATCCCCTATTGAGCGGGGCATCCTCTGTTAGTAAAGAACTCTCCCCGTTTCTTGGCATCAGAAAGGACTTGCAAGTCGCAATCCCCTATTGAGCGGGGCATCCTCTGTTAGTTGACTATTCACTAAGGGCAACCTTGCACTTTCTCTGTCGCAATCCCCTATTGAGCGGGGCATCCTCTGTTAGCGAGCTTTTTCAGTTTTTCTATGGGATTGATTCTGATAAGTCGCAATCCCCTATTGAGCGGGGCATCCTCTGTTAGATCAAAAACCGATGTTGAGCGGTTTCTAGGGACTGTACGTCGCAATCCCCTATTGAGCGGGGCATCCTCTGTTAGGGCAAGTATTTGTAAAATAATCGCCCGAAATAGGAAAAATCATACGAAAGTGTTGTCTTAAAGTCATCATAACTAACAGAGATGCTTGGTTGAAGTCACAAAGAATGGAAAAAGTTTCACTCTGTAGCAGAAATTTGATGATGATTCGTTCAATTCCACAGTAATAGGCTCAAAATACTCAACCGATTTGTGAAAAAAAGTAAAATTCATTCGTAACATCATACCCTTTCTACGAAAAAAATGGTTACGAAATAACGGCTATACAATAAATACCTGTTCTTCACCTATTGAAGGAGTATCTTCTACATCACCAATATAGATTCGCTTTGATTCACATACTTTACATAAAAAATATACGACCACCTTATCCTCATTCAAATCCAGAAATTCTTTCATTCGGCTGAGGCAAATTTCAAGCATTGGCTTAGTTACAACCATTTCAAAAACACTGTTTTGTACTCGATCCCCGTATGAATCCAAAAGATTCGCTACCTTTCTGCGGCGAGCATTGTTCGCAATATCATAAGCGATAGCATAACGCGGCATGTTAATCAAGGTGTATAGGTTTTCCCAAGCATGATGGGTGTGTATTGACCATGACCACGAAAATGAGACGCTAAGCAATTAACTTGATGACGAATAAGGGATTCGATTGGTTCTTGACTCTTTAAACCTACCAACGGCTTATCCATAAATGCTTCCCATTCACGAAAAAATATTCGTAAGCCTCCGCGAGTAAGCCTGATCCCGCCTCTTTTGATATCTTCTTCAAAATGCTCAATTCGTAATTGCTTCCGATTACACATCCTAAGAACAAATCTATCTACAACCGCTGAACGAAACTCCTCCAAAATATCCAATGCTAAACTTGGACGGCCAGATCTACGTTGATGCAGAAAACCAACATATGGATCCAAATTACGAGCCTCTATCGTACTTGCAATTAAATTCCCAAGAATGACATATCCAAATGATAATAATGCATTTACTGGGTCTGGAGGTGGTCTGCGTGCACGACCATTAAAAGGTAATCCTCCATCAAATCCAATGGTAAGTGCATCAAAATAAGTACGAGCACTCGTGCCTTCATAACCAAGTAAGGATTCAACATCTTTAGCCTCCTTTATATGTGTCTTCATACGATTCAATTGAGTAATTGCAGTACCGAGTAATGGGTTATTTTTGCGATTTGAGCGGATTGCTGAGAGAATGGAAATTGAGTTATGTACCTTACCTGAAATAAATTCCTTAGCCAAATGAAGTGCACTTTCAATTTCAATTGAAGCATTGTATTGGAGTAATCTTAAATCAGCAGTTCGGGAAAGTTCTGGCACCAGTCTTCCTAAAAAATCTCCGTTTCTCTTCAACCATGAAACTGGAATTCTATTCTCCAGACAAAATTGAGTAGCCTGGCTGGTAATGTGAACACGACCAACCAATGCAATCATTTCAATTCGGTGTGGCTCAACTTCAATGAGTTGCTTAGTTTTAGATGGTAGTGGACCGCTACCATCAGGATCTTTGGTCACCGTCACCTCAAGCGATCCAGTAGAAAAACGAACGGTTGCACCAGGCTCAGTGATATACAGAGTTGGCATGTATTTATCAGGCGGTCCTATTCATTTTGATCCAATTACCCAGTTTACGAAAAAGTCATATGTTACATCAAAAAGAGACTACTCATTATACACGAGATTGAGAGAAATCAAGAGAGCGAGCAACCAGAATCCATTGATCAGAGATATTTTTGTCCCTTTTGAGAATACCATTCAAACTTTTAATGATCTCAGTCGCATCGTCCTGATTGAGTCCAGATGAAAGAGATTTAAAACCATGAGCCAATAAACCATGATTGCGTGCACGAACATAATCCTTATTAGCTTCACTCAACAGTAAAGTTGACATTGGATCTTTAAATGTTTTCTTCAAGAATCTGAAAGTCTGAAATTTACTAGAGGTCATGAACCCATTACGGGAATCCAATGGTTTTGACTTTTTTTTCAGTAAATAATTATTAAATTCTTTAACTTTATCATCATTCTCAGGAAGCCGACCACTATCATAGCCATGATCAAAAAGTCGATACTGTCCGATAAGTTCTAATACACGATACCATCTAGTACCAGCATCTTCAAAATGCCCATCTCGAAATCTACGCTCAGCATTGGCCAGTAAGTCACAGACCAGATAACCAGTATATTCTGCCATTCTTTCCTCATATTGATCTGAATCAATCTCTCTAGAAGGAATTTCAGCGAGATGCCCCATCCACTCTTTCATTTCCTGAGTTGGTGAGAATTCTCCTGCTGATGAAATTAACTCTTCATTATTGGTCATTAATTCAAGTGCACTTTTATAATCAAATCTATCCCATGCAGCATAAATCTTTGCCACATAGATATATGCTTTTGATTGAGTAAGCATTGATTCTGGTAAACTCTCCTTGCGAGAAGAATTCTTGATAGACAATTTTGAGACTGCTTCAAAATCTCCGCGACGCATCAAGCGTTCAATCATGATGATTTGTTGCCGAGCAGTGGCCACCTCTGGATTAACCGATTTAATCTTCTCAGTACCAGCAATCACCCTGCCCCCATCTCCTCGCTCACCTTCAATATATCGTAGGATAGGAATATTCCACGCAACACCCGCGAGCACTAATGCAGCACTCATTGCTTTAGTACCTCGCGTAAAATCTAAGGTAATCGATTCCGAAGGTATCCCATCGGATTCAATGATTTTGCGAAGCACTTGATCAAAGTGAGTAAAAGTGGCATCCGCATCATTTTCATCACCATCATTCGGAATTGGAATAATTTTAGGTTCTATCAGCAAGTGATTATTCCGCCGCTTGACCTCTTTTGCCTGTTGCAGTGTAGACTGCGAAGGCAATAGGATGATTTGAGTCCAGTTGCCATCATCTATGCTTTTCTGTAAAGGAGTATAGAGTGAATCTTCTATGTTATTTTGATTACCAGTTCCTATAGTGAGTAGCAAAACGGAACTCTCTATTTTTGATGTATTCATCTTCGCTTCCCCCTTCTACGATTAGAGGAGCGTGACTTAGAAGAATGTCTACGGTTTGATGCAGTCTTTTTTTGAGGAGGGGAATCCCATTTAAAATCAATTTGGTCAATGTTTTTATGTACGGACTGAATATAGAGTTTTACCTTGTCACCATCCACCACATCTTTTTCCGGTATATCATCAATGATTGGACCACTCCATCCGCTTCCAAGATGTAAAGCTTTTCGTTTACCTTTTTTCGTTCGTTCACTGAGAATTTCTGCTTCAACTGTATCACCACTGGATGGAAGTCTGTCTAATTGTACTCCAGATTGAGAATCAGTGAACGAATGAGAATGCTCTGATTCAGCATTGATTTCATAAGAAATATTTCCCTTTGGCTTAGGTGACTCCTTTGAACTCCTTGAATGAATCTGACCTTTTACAATATCTATAAATTCTTCAAGAATCTCTTGACTTTCTACGGCATTAGGCAATCTTGGAGATGGGAAAGCCGTAAGGCGGATTGTAAACTTACCATCTGACTGAGAGACCAGACTCCATAAAACAGGAGAAGCATGGCGTTCACGAAGTTCTTTGCGGCTGTCACCTTTTAATCTCCTTGGAGTTCCCAATGCGAGGCGATCTTTCTTTTCCAGTTCCTTTGTGGCAAGCTTCACGGATTCTCCAATCATATGACATGCAAACCAAGGATTGTCACAATTCCACTCGGTAGGAAAATCTTCTAACAATGCATTGTCTAAGGAGGGAGCATAGAGCTCCTGCTTTAAATTAGTAATTCCACATTTCTTAGCAAAAGATTCTGCAAGATGGTGGCAATTCTCAAGTGATTCAAGTTCATCAACAGAGATGTCCGATAGCGAACCGAATCCTTTCCTTGATTTGGCTCCAACCCCTCCATAACGGCATAATAACCATAATGCGGAAGATGCTTGGCTTATGGCTTCATCAGCATCAATCCTTATTTCCTTTCCCGTTTCTGGAATATAGTAAGTATCTCTTGCAGTCAAGATGATCTCCCATTGAGCACATTCATGCGTATACCATCGATTATCTTTTTCGTTCTTGTCTTCCATACCATAAGTGTAATAATATAAGCCCATCGTCATTTTCTTAGGAGACCGACCTCGCTGATCTGATATGCCACAGTTATTAAGAAAAGTAGAATTCAAGGAATACTGATCAATATGATTGCCAGAAATGCTACGTATGGAAATTGAAACAGGACTTCCACTATCAACACTACCCCAGATGCTGTTTTCAAGTCGTTGAAGGTTGTGAAGATCTATTTTTCCAGCATACATTGTTCTCCACCACCATCGTAATAAACCCCGTAGGGTTGAACCACGCAATTTACAGTCTTCTCGCTTCTGACTTGCGCCTGCCAAAAATGCAGGAGATACGAGTTTCAATTCGTACTTCTTGGTCCTCAACGTAGATGGAGAAGTTATTTTAATGGATTCTGGCAGATGAAAACGTCCATATCCAGCATTCGTTTTTGCCCCTGCTCCACCAGTATTCAAAGCATGGATGAGCCATGATGATGCAATTTCAAGTACATCATCACCGGATGGGTTTCTATCGGTAATTGCAAACGCAAAAGCAGTATTTGAGTGGATACATAGAAAATATACTGGAACTGGATCTTCCCAATCCCCAGGGGCGGACTTCTTAGTGTCAGAACTGTAATACTTTGTATGGTGATTGTTTGTAATATCAATATCCAGTCGGGGCCACTCATTCGGCCATGCATCATGAAAGACCAATCGCCCAGTAGTTGAAGAGTGTTCTGGCTCAACACCATTAGGTCGCCAGCCAAGAGTATCTCGCTGAGCAGATGCATACTTGAATGATTCAGAGTTGGCACCGTATCCAAAAAGTTGATCTATGGTCTTCCAAGCCGCTTTCTGATTTTCTTGATCTGGTGCCCACCTCGTCTCTGCCCAACTACGAACCAGTCCCTTAATTCCGCTTCCAGGAATGTAAGGGAAACCATAGACTGGATGAAGGCAAAGCCCCGCATTTTCCCATACCCCATCACGAGAGATGTGAAGTGCCAAAGGATTGGCAGTGACTAAATCAACTCTGCATGCCTTTAAAGTATCTAAAACGGCAGAGCGTCTCATAGTAAGGTTTTGGAGAAGATCATTGGATCCATCAATGTTGAGGATTTCATTGAATGCATCTTTCTTATCCTCTTCCTTACCGGAATTAATGATCGTAAACTTATCCAGATGAAGTCCCAGCTGACGCGAACTTAATGGAAAGAGTGATTGATTTCCATTGAGTTTTACAAGATCTTGAGTAGTTTTGGGAAGAACTAATTGTGAAGTGTTTGACATGTCAATTTTCTCCGTCCTGTTTGATTTCGGCTTCGGCAAACCTTCCCAGCCACTGCAAATACATCAGCACTTCATCAGTGGCACGCCGCAAAAATTCCGCATCACCTTGAATAATAGCCGTTAGAATTGCATTTGGTGGAGGGGGATTCTGAATTTGATCGGAAAATTTTCGTTCATTCAGTACCCATTTGGATAGATCAATTAAAAGCAATGCCTTGGCATCAGACCTACCATTGGATTTTGCATATAGAAACCCCAATGCCTGCCCAAGTCCAGAGGCACGAATTCGGATAGGCAGACGTTTCACTTCTCGGGCATACTCCTCACCGATTGAATCTGCTTTCTCTTGGATTCTCTCTATGGATTTCCATGCGTGTTTCGCACGAAGTTGATCAAGTGTAGCTCGGTTACTCATCAATATCAACTTCAAAAGCGATTGGAAAATTGAATACCACAGATTCCCTTTCCAATGGTTTCTCCGCCGCCAATCTGGATATAGGGAAGGAGTCTGCTCTGAAATGTCTCCAGTAACTCTTTACCACTGGCTTTATAATCAGATCGATGACTATGCTGACAAATCACCAATGAATAAAGGATTGTTTCAGCGGGAAGGTATTCCTCATAGAATAGTGCGGATTTTTTAACCGTCTTGGTACGATAGTCAAGTCCAATGCGGGCATTGACCTCGGTGGCATTTTGAACGAAGAATGTAAAATCATCATTATTCAGCACGGCTAAATGACTCTTGATTCTCTCTGCAGTATGTTCATCTGATGTCACTCGCGGAGCTAACCATTCGGCCAAATCACTGGGGCATCTCTTGACAGAAAACTCAAACTCCTCCAGAATCATTTTATCATCAGAAACTAATGGACTCCTCTCAGAACAGTATGCATGATCTCGATCGGGTGCAGGAATTGTGGGTACTGATCCCCCGTTAATGATACCTAAATCGCGTTGCAAACGATACAATACATCTGGGCAAGTGACCCATGCAAAGACACCAGATAACGATCGGACAGGAAAAGCAAGAATTCGTGCATCCGAAAAATTCAAAGCACCAGCATAATCTTCATTAGATGAAGTTTCAGGTCCAAATAAGGTCAATTCCTCCTCGTTATTCTCCTCAGATGCACCCTTGAATGAACTACGGAACACTCCCTTCAATGATGAACCAGGGATGGTCGGCCAATTCGTGTGCCGCTCTCTCTGTATGGGCAAGTCAATGACCCCCAGAGCAGTGCCTCCACCTGGATGAAGTCCAGTGAGTGCATGAATAAACATGATCGTTTGATCAGACATAGTTCCAATTACCCGTTAAAAAGTGGCCCCATCCCTCCAATGCATCATGGTGTTCAACCAATGATGTGGGAATAGGTGTATCCTTTGATAGAAAATATACTGTTCCAGCTGGAACCATAAATCGATTTGGCTTGGGTCCACCCCTCGCCAAATCCCAACCAGAGATACCCTCTGGATGAGAAACAGATGCCGCAATACAGGGTAAGTCGGGTGGTTTCCATCCATCAAAATACGCTGGTGAAGTAAGAAGTAGTATACGACCATCACCTTCATCAAGTGGAAGGTCATTTGGCCAAAAACCACCATCTTGCTGTGAAATTACGACAGACCTACCCTCTCCGCCAAATTTCAAAATGATATTTTCAGCAAGAAGAGGTGCAATCAGTTCATCATCCCCAGAAATTTCACCGCAAAATTCAACATCTGGTTGAAGAACGAGCAAACCTGAAGAATAAATCATTCCATCGCGTGCCGTATTTCTTTTAGGGTGAATAGCTATACCGACTCTGCGGTCAATTTGATATAGCTGATCTGGAGTAATCAAATCACTCATAGTGGGCCTATTGCCACGGAGAAAGGTGCGAAGTCCAGATTGGGTGATGTAGCCAGATGCAGTTTCATGAGACTGCCGTCCATAGCTCCAAAGCGGGCGGAGCCCCGAATTCATCTTCTTCCATCCAGATGGTAATGTCTGAAGTGGATCAAGACGAATGAGTGGTTGAAATTGATCCAATGAACCCTGTTGTTTGTCAACCCTTAGACTGGATGGCACTGGCAGTAAGGTTTCACCTTTTTTTCTGAGCCATGGACCACTCATCTTCATCTTCTTTAAGGCAGGAACCGGATCGTTTTCATCATCCAATGCTCTGTCAAAAGAACCATACTTCTTGACATGAAGTCCAAATTGTTTGAGGTTCACATCATGTGCCTGGAGAAGAAATGTTCGCATTGCACCCGCAAATGTTTGAGGAGTTGGTAGACCAGAATCAGCATACTGAGTCGTATCAAACGGGCGTGCATCTCTGAATGAAAGAGTATCAAGCGGACGCATGGATATTCTTATTGTCGTCTGTCTATCTACCATCAACTCCTCGTGCAATAAATGCCGCTCCCAGACATAACTGGATAAAATTTCCCAATTGACTGTTGGAATCTTTAGTGTGTAATCTGTAATGAGGCCACCATTGATCAATGGATGTGACTTCCGAAGAGGCTTTTACATCTTCCATTGCCTGTGATCTATTGATGAGGCGTTTGATTTCAGCATTGACCGCATTGCTTGGCAAATGGGACAGAACGGATGATTCTCGTCTGAGTTGGTAAAGCCAACGATCCGAAAGTCCAGAGCTGAATGCATTAGAGATATCTTCAAACCAATTTGCAAGCTTCCATGAGAGATCGCAACGACTGTGTTCCCCTGATCGACGCATAAATCGTAAAGTCACACGATTCTTGCCGTTAGACTTAGATTCTTTTTCAGCATCTCGGGCGGCCTGTAAAGCTGCACGTAAATCTTCCTTGTAGTGTACATAGGCTATCCCAGCGGAAAGCGTTGCCTTATCCCCCATAGCTAAAGAATATCTTTGTTGAACTTGCGTCCAACCTCTGATATCCCCATTCCCCCCTTGGAATGCTTCATACAAATCCATTGCACACTGCAACGCACATCGGGCAGGTAACAGTGCAAGAACATCATCACCGCCAGAGTAAATCAATGTTCCCTGATGACGATGGACAATATTCGGCACACTATGGGTGGCAAAGTTGTTCAGTGCCTCGCTAATCGCACCATGTAAAGCAGGACCAACTGGACGCTTAACCTGAATTCCCTCAGTATTAAGGTTTTCATAGTACTTACGTAGTTTAGGATGAAGTATTTCTTTAACTTTAGGGGCATGTTCTCCTTTTAACCACAACCCCATATTGTCCGCGTCCATTACCAAAATGGCATAATAGCTTGGGGGGCTACCATCTGATCTTTTTGCATTTCTAATCTCATTCCAGTATGTGTCTGGGATTTTTTCATCATCCTCAGTTTGCTGTCTTTGGTGCAACCACTGTCCGTTCCATGAATCCCAATTTTTGAAAGAATTCAAGTATTTTTGAAGCCATTCAATAGCCGCAATCGTTGCTGTATCAGGATACGGTAAGTCCGATCTCTCTAACATGAGTTGATCCCGGAGGAACCAGTCTGGGGCAAAACGCTTGCAGAGTGCTATGGCACAGAATCGATCTTTCTTTCTGATCTTATCAATGTGATGATCATGTGCTTTGCTTGCTTTGGACCAAAATGTAGCAGATGCATCTAAATTTGCTGGCCCCATCTGCTCATACGTTCCAAAGAGACTACACTTGGGGCCAGAGGGGAATATCGGTGAAATCTGAGGAATGTGTCGTATCGATCGATTTGCCTCCGCAATCCGTGCAGAGACTTCCATCTGTGCTTGCCACTGACCAGCTTTATCTTGTTTGAAACGGGGTTTTTCTTGATAAGGAATAACATCATGCATCTCACGAATTTTCTGTGCATGATCCCATACATCTCCGAAGTTTGATTGACCACCTATGAGCGATGCCATCATTGAATCATCCAAATCGTTTATCGGACAAATGGATGTTGTCACATCAAAATAATTATTGACCTGGGACTCCCAGTGAATTCCCCAATCAGGATCAAGTTGAGAGAATGTTTGATTTAATTTACCATAGACTTGATTTGAGAGAGACTGCCATGCACATGAAATTGCCTCTCTGCACGCTGTTTCAAAATCAGATGCAATCTTTCCATCCTCTCCATAAGGTACCAATGCGACAAATCGATTGGGAAGAGATGGAGATTGGCGACGTAATCGTGAAGGCAGATCTATCAATTTTTCAAGACCTGAATACCGCCGTAACCATAAATCTACCAACGAATTACCCCGTAAGGCCGGATAGACCATCACTGTTGGCCCAAGATTTTGTAAGACGGGAAGAATTCCTTGGAAAATCAGCCAAGAGAGAATCGTGCTTCCAGACCACAAATCCCTTAAACTCCTTGAAGCTTGAATAAATGCTTGAACTGGGCCTAAGGACACCGAAAGAATCGCATAGCCATAGCCGAATTGACTCGCAGCCTTGATTCCACTGGTGATGTCAGCATGTTGTATTAATGTATGATCTGGAACTCGCGTATCGGCTGGTAGACGGATGTAATTAAGTCCAAATTTGTCGGACAATTGGCTTGGCAAAAGTCGCCAGAGAGCCAAAAAACGTAGATGGGCATTGGCATCTTCAGGTAATTGGTCAACGATACTGCTGATTGCATCGGATACTTGAAAAGAAGAAATCTCTGAAACGTTGATCTCATCGGGTTGAGCACTAACGGGGTGAAATATTGTTAATGAACCATTTGATGTATTCACAGCACGCTCTCCATCATAGCCAGCGGTTGGCATTGGAATTCTATCAGCAACAGATGCGATCAAATCTGCCGATTTAGAGGTGCTTTCTACATTAGAGATCGTATGATCTTTTCCCAGTGCTGTTTGTACGTGACGCAATGCCCGACTTTGGTGATCACGTATGGATAGAGCTTTGTCAAATGGATCATGCATCCAAGCCCCAAGTACATGCTCCCAATCAGTTTTGCATATAACTCTTTCCTGAGCGTTATCCATGATGTGAAAACAATACGAACTAAAAATGATGCCTAATTTACGAAACCTTGTTTAATTCTCAGTCATCAATCGTGTGACGTGATTTCAATTTCTTTCAACTAACATGTTCAACAAGCAGGTTCGGATTTGATGAGATGGCTATGATAATTTCTTAATCATACGCCACTTCCATTACATATGAGATCAGCATTCCATCCGACCCACTCAATGGTAAATAAATCAAACAAACTTACAAGATTGTATGTATCAATGATATTGAATTTGATGGACCAGATAATCGATCCAAGGGCGGATGTATACAATCAATGACGTAAATAATCCGATAAGTGAATCTTTCATCATTTTCATAGATCTTTCTGTGAGTTCATTCAATAACAACCATGAAGAGTAATCTTCAAAATGATCCATGTTCTGAGTTTGAAGTGAATCTCCAAAAACTACTTGGAACGATCACGGTCAATGCCTGGCGACTTTATCTTCGTACTCCATACACACATGCTACGACTCCAATGATTCGAGGCGTTTGGGGGCGTGCACTCAGACATGTTGATCGCGCTTTATATGACGAAATATTTATCGGTTCAAATCAGCAGAGCCAGAATTTGCCCCGCTACATCTTGCGCCCCGCTCCTGCGGATCCCAACACTGCACCAGCCATTGACTTAATTCTATTTAACGTAGATGAAAATTGCGATCAAACCATATGGAAATCCTGGGAAATGGCAAGTGTCATGGGGTTGGGGAAAAATCGTGAGCCATTTCGGATAAGGCGGAGAGAATGTTTGACTTCGGATAATTCCATAGATGGTTTCAACTGGAATTCTTGGACGCTATCTGATGTGCAGTGGCCATTACCAAATCCACCTGAATCCACCCCCTGTCAATTGAGATTTGATGTTCCATTGCGACTCATAAAAAAACGCAGCTTATTAAGAACCCCTGAGTTTTCAGATTTAATCACCGCGTCATTTCGCAGGATTGCTTTATTGGCTGGATTGCAACGTAGTGCTAGCTACGCTCATCTGATCCGAACCGCTAAATTCTTATCCAGTCATACTGAGGCTCACCCATGGGTTGGAGAAAAATGTAATCTTGTCCGATGGTCTGGAGCACAACAACGAGAAGTTGAACTCTTTGGAGTAACGGGTTCAATTGTTTTGCCAAATGGTGCTGGGGCGGTTTGGCCTCTTATTTCCGCTTCTCAGTGGTCCCATCTAGGGAAAGGAACAGTGTTTGGAATGGGGCAAATTCAGATTATGAATATGTCTAGTACAAAGTGATACGATCATCTCAAAGAACGATTTAGATGAAATACTCCAATGGTGGTGATCCGTGATTTCCTATACTTCGGAAACGAAATCAGTGGACAGTATTTAGGAAGAATATCTCTCGATTTAAAGATTTAAACCACAGAATGCATGGATTCATTCAATCTGATGGTTTATTTTGGATTCCTGCCTCCTGAGAAAGTAGATCATCATCACTTTCAGATGGATCAGAATCCTTGACTGACTCCTTTTCCTCTTTATACTTTGAGACACTCGGAATTTCATAAAACGTAATCGTCACTTGCTTTTCTGTAAGGGTCTGGATTTTTTTCTCTAACTGATGATCGGCATTCAACCCCCAGGCAACACTTCCACCATGCTGTCCATTATTGGCAACAATAACCATTTGATCCATGTGATAACTTAACGCCGAACCCATTTGATTAAGACGATTCACATTTTCCTGTCGGGTCGGAATGGCGAAAATATCCGATTGATCTTTGAGATCGGCAATCAAGTTTAAATCCGTTGCGTCATTACATTGAGATGCGGCGAGCCAGAATGGATTCTGGCTTAAATCTCCACAATGGGGATACCTAACCACCCACTGGCATGGACGAAACCCACGAATCAAGTTTTCCTTCTTTAAATTTATCTCTTTGTCCAAGTAGTTCAAGGATTTCTTAATCTGTCGGCGTATTCTTATTTGTAAACCGTATTGCTGTCGAAACTCAGGAATGATCCACACTAGTGAGTTTACCAGTGGGTAGTCAACTGAAATTTCATCGTAAATAAGGCCAGCTAAAATGATGGACTTGTGAGCACGGGCAAACGGTATCAGAAAGGAATAGATATCTTCTGGATGTACAGATAATTCAGGGAGAATCAACCAGTCCACCGAGGGGATATGATGTGGATTTTTACTCTTACGGTTTAATTTTAATAGCCGATCAACAGTAGCAAGAACAGATGATAAATGATAGCGATGTTTTCTGCGAAGTTCTTCATGGGTGTTCAATGCAGGCTTATAGTATTGAAACTCATAATCCTCTGGACAAGTCGTTTGAACGATACACGCTCGGAGCATCGGCCTCCACTCTTCTTTGTAGGGGTGAGCGGGTTTCATGGGAAGAATCAGGGTATGACTTGAAGTACCATAATATGTTTTAATTTCCCCAATGCGATCTCCAATCTTTTCTATTGTTGATTCAATTCCTTCAAAGATCCATCTAAAATCGTTTGGACGCGGACATCCAGGCCAGCGTAAAAGACCTAATAAAAATATCTCACACCAGTCACTGATCGGAAGCCAATCATCTCCGAAGGCCGAATGTCCACAATAAAAGCCATATAAACGACTATACCAATGACTTGGCAAGGGCCGGTAAATGCGATCATTTTCTTTCCATGGATTTGAGTACACATTTAATGTGAAGTCTGGTTGACCCGACAGAATAAAACGGAGCAGAAAGCCAAGTTGAAATTTCCAATGAAAGTCAGGCTTGCACCAATCATGTGTGTGATAGATTGATCTAAAGTTGATCAGTTTTGATTCGTTCGACATGATGATCACCTTTGAAACTTCTGCCTCATCCATATTAGTATTTGTACTGGTGTTGAATTTAATGATGACATCCTCTGGTGTGATCACATGAGGATGTGGACCATCTAGATCTGACCAAGCTTCAAGAAATGCCTTGGCAAACGTTAACAGAGAGTACTCATTGCGTAGTTTCCCATGCGGATGATGATCCATCACCACTTTAGCAAGAGTTTCATCTTCCGAATCCTTTGAAATCAGACACATATCACGCTGGATTTCGACTGGCAAGTCACTACCACTGAGTGAAACCTTAGGGCTTTTGATCAACTCAAGAGCTAATGTAAGATCACGAATAGTGATTTCGTACAGGCGTGATACGGTGAGATGCTTGGCAATCAATTTTAGAGTTTCATCTTGATTACGAAACGATCGACGCGTTACCATTGCGAGTTGAGCAAAACCTGAATCCGATACATCAAGTTCTTCACCATTAAGGAATTGAATGATTTCACCGTAGAAATGAAATTCTCTGATCTCCTGAATATGACTGGGTAAATTTATTTGATCCTTGGAATATATGATCAAAAATAACAATGCCTGTTGACGAAGATACCAGGGTATGCTCTCTTCTGGTAAACAGGATAGACGCAGGGCCTCGTGGTACAATTCTTCTCGGTAACTCTTTATAGAAGTGCCTAGCGGTAGCATTTCCTGATTTTTAACCAATCCTGTCTCTGTGGCCCCAGCACGTAAAATCTCTGAAAGACAATACCAACCCACACGCTTTGATTCTTCATCAATCTCTGGACTGATGGTAAATGGCTTAAGAATGGAGAGGATGTACTGTAACACTTTCACATCAGGCCATAGATCAAGTCCAATACGAAGTAGGCGAACGTTTGAGGGATTATTGATCCATCTCTGTATTAAGTCATAGGCAAATCGCTTGGCTTCCTGATCAAGTTGAATTTCAGTGGAAATTTGTGGAAACGTCGACTGATGCTCCTGGTGGTCATGGGCAGGAAGTATCAACCTAAGCGATCGAAATGTTCTGCGAAATCGTCCAGCAGCAAATCTGGCAACCGTTTCACGTCGAACATCTGGTTTGATCACTAAGTCGTTATTGTTTCCCAAACTGACCTCATTTTCAGTTCGCAACATTCCCTGAATGGCATCAAGAATTTCCATTCCACCTTCAGCATCAAATCCTCCAGAGACCGCAGATTGAATGCGCCTCATTTTCTCTGATTGCGGCAATAATTGGGAGTCCGTGCGAGTGTATTTGATGATTTCTGTTTTATCTTGTGCGAATTTCAAACCTGAAGCAGTCTTTTCTAATTGATCATTGAGCCACAGAAGTACTTTATCACTGACTATCCTAGATGAGTAGTTGTGGGAATGCTTTGAAGCAACAGATACAACCACCCTCAAATCATCAACGTATCGACACACATCCAGTAGTCTGATATCATCACAAATCTTTTTTCCTATCTTGGATTTGAGTGTATCATCAAAATCAAGTAGAACAAAATTCGCCATAAAACCAGATACGACTAGTCCCTGGGGAAGTGCAACCCGACTGAAATCATTTATGCCAGCGTTTTCTTGGTACACCTTGACGAACTCATGGTCTCTTGGATCCCACTGCCAATCAAATATAGATTGAATAAACGCATAGAAGTCTGGATCATCGTTGACATACTTAATCTTTTTCAAAGATTCACTGAGTAAGTCAGGGGTTACCCGATCATAGAATTTGGATAGATCTGCCTCAATAATGTAGATGTCTCTCTTCTTCTTTTTGTTTGAATATAATTCGGCTACTTTTTTCGGTCTTGAAAGAAATTTTCGATAATCTTGAAAATACGATCGATAGAGCTTAGTGGATCCCCATCTGTGAGAAAGTCCGCCATCTCTCTTATCGCAGAAAAGTCTGTTTCCGTATGCGACCACCTTCTTACGTTTTTTTCTCTTATTAATTTCTTCACGAGGATCGCCCATCTTTGATTCAACCCAATCGGCAATATATAGCATAATTGCAGTTGCAATGACCTGATCTTCAAGGCTTAAGTGTGCTAATGGTCGGAGATGAATGTCTGTTTTCTTCTTGGTAGATCGCTCAGATTTATCCTTTGGAATCCGCTCCCAACGATCGCTTGTAACTTGCCAATCTTGCGATTTGGGAGCGGGTACAATTCTCAATGGATCATTTTTCCATTGATCGGAAGATTTGATTCGTTCTTGAATATTCGTTATAAATTCTGGAAGATTCGCCGTTACATGATCTAATGCGAGCGTATCCGCAAAGGAGTTATGATACCGTATGTACCTTGAAGCTTTCTTCCATGCCTGAATAAGAACCGCCTCCTCACTAATCCAGACGAGGCGGGGAGAACGAGTATGTTTGGTCATCAACAATAGGGGCTTCCGTTTTTTAAGTGGGTGAAGCACGAAAAAGAGGGTAAACGATCCGTG
>JAPOUL010000074.1 GCA_026708685.1 Bacteroidota bacterium | reverse complement strand
GTGCAATGGCTCGTCTATTTTTTGTTTCTCTTACCATGATGGAAATAAGATTGAAATATAGGACTTATGGATAAAGGTATTTCTCCCGAGGATGAGTTGCTCTAGCAACCGTTTCTCGTGGGACTGACGATGGTAATAATGATAATCAGTATGATACAGAGAGACTTCAATCCTCTGGCGAAGATGATCTTAAGTTTCGGAGTTACTTTCGGATACTGTCCACAGAGTCAGATATCCAACTTGCTCATTTAACTGGGATTAGAAGTCATTATAAGCATAAGAATGCTTGGTCGGTCTTACTAATGTTGTGTATTGTCACTATGATCATCTTTCAGATGGTATTCTTGTGGCAAATTGGCATTGGAAACTTAGATTTCACCAAATATAAGTGGCTTCTACCATCATTCGTTGGGCAGTATTTCGGACAGATCTTGTTACTATCTATCTAGTGCCTGTAAGAAAATACCAAAATCTCGATAAAAAGTTCCCTCCAGTCGCTCTGTGTGCGTTTTTTCTCTCATTATCCTCTCCGTTTTTTCGGCGAAGTTTTTTTCTGCTCTCTGTGGGGCGTTGGATGTCCAAGTTTCCACACCGCGTCAAACATGTGCATAGAAGCCACTGAGGTGCGTTTTTCGATGAAAAAAAATTTGATGATTCTCGAAAAATTCGAAACTTGCCCATATTTGACACGTTCAAGTGCTCATCTTCGCGATTTTTTTTTGAACATATTTTCATAGATGATGAGACAACTCTTTACCCACCAGTTATCGCTGGACCATGTCCCTATTGAGGACATTCAACTTGATCTGAATAGTCGTGACCCTTTTGTCGCGTTCCTCTTTGGTATTCAGTCCATCTTAACCAATAACGCCGCATGTAAAAAGTTGACGGAGTTGTTGAAGACCCACAACCCTAAGGTCAGCAAACATCGTGGTCGCCCGGGTATGAATGTCTGGGTTGTGGTCTTATTGGCAGCCCTCAAACAGGAGTTGAATTGCACCTATGATCGATTGGCTACCATGGCGAATCAGATGGGAATTCTGCGTCTGATGATGGGACACGGCACGAAGGATGAGAAGGTCTATACCGGGCAGGCGCTTCACGACAATATCACCTTGGTGAGCTCCACCTTATTACAAAAACTGAATCAGTTGATTATTGAGATGGGACATCAGGTGGTCGGTCACAACATTGGCGATCTGCTCAAGTGTCATGCAGACAGCAAGGTATCTCTGACCAATGCAGCATACCCGACCGATCTGGCGTTACTCTGGAAGTCGACCGCATCGTTGATTCGAAGCTGTGTTCGCCTAACGTTTGCGTTTGAAGTCACTGGATGGAGACAGCAGAAATATCTCCTGGAGAAACTCGAAAAACTGTTTAAGTTTTCCCGCAAAGGTCGCCGGTCGGCCTACCGGCTCCGATGGGTCAAGAAGTTTCTGAACTATAGTAACCGGATGGGCGAGAAAGCCAAAAAGATGCTTGAAGAACTCTCCGAACAGGAGCAAGAGATCAAGGCCCGTTTGAATGAACAGGAAGCGTCTTCGGAAGATCAGGACAGGTTGGACAAGATTCAGCAAGCCAGACAGGATATCTCTCTCTACTTGCATTATATGGCACTTTTTTCCGATCAGATCACCCGTCGGATCTTTGATGGCGAGACGATCCCGCAGGAGGAAAAGGTCTATTCCATCTTCAAGCCCTTCACGCGCTGGATTGTCAAGGGAAAGGCTGGCATCTTGATGGAGTTGGGGGTTCCTGTAGCGATTATAGAAGATGAATATCAATTTGTTCTGGGGTATGGAATTGAGTGGAAAGGGACCGATATTGACATGGCCGTTCCGTTGGTGCAATCCATTGAGGCACAATATCCACATCTGACCATGACCTGCTCGTTTGATCTGGGATTTTACAGCCCAGAAGTGCGCGAACAATTAGAGACGAAGACGAATCTGGTGGTCATTGGGATGTCCAAGAAGGGACGGTTGTCCAAGGAGGAAAAAGAGCGTCAGAATACAGAGGAGTACAAGGAGGCCCGTCAGGGGCATTCACGAGTGGAGTCGTGCATGAATGTGCTGAACCATCGCGGGATGCGATTGATCCGAGAGGTGAGCAAAGAGGGATTTGAGCGGGTGGTGGCCTGCACGATCGTTGCCGTCAATATTCATCGGTTGGGAACCTTGATTCAACAGAAGGAACTCAAGCGACTCCGACGCAAGGAGAAGCGTGAAAAACGACTGCGCCAAGCGGCGTAGATCAGCCCACACAGAGCGAAAGACGGAGCAGGACAGGAACGCTCAATGGAGCGGATGCCAGAGGTACGTCAAGTCGATACGAATTTCTGTAATTTTGCTTTTGAAATGCATCATTACAGGGTTGCAGACGATAAAAAATCGACAATTTGACGAAATTGTAACCTCCGAATGGGGAATGACTCAAAAATTTTTGATCAGAGTTTAGGTCACAAAGTTCAAAATCTCAAAAAACGGGCTTTTTCTGACGGGCACTATCTATACGGTTAGAAGCCTATTTAAGAATATTGCAGAAGAAAAGTGAAATCTGTTGTATCTCAATCTCTCACATATCATTTCCATAACCATAACGCAAGCCAAATTATCAAACGGGGCCAATAGTCATTGCTACTCTACAATTTGAGAGGTAGCCGAACGTTTTCTGCATGTCTCAATAGTGCTAGATTGATCACACTCAGGCTAGGCACGCCGCTACCCAAGCACATCAGTCGTCTACCAGTCTCTTTTTGGATCAAGATTTGTCCGCAAGGCGTGCGATCCCCTCGCTAACATCTCAAATATCATTAGAGAATCGCATTTCAGAGTCATGGATCAGTTTTGTGAGATCAATCCTCATGGTCATGTTCATCCGCCACAAGAGGGCACCTACGGCGAGGATGGCGGTGGTCGGGCCGTAGTCGCTAATGATTCTATAAATAATCTGTAATTCCATGAGAGAAGTGATAATGTACGTAGGAAAAACGAATCAATATGCACGATACGATGTGTGTTCTATGGCTGTATAACATCTACCTGAATGAACCCTATTATTTTCTGAAAATAGGATTAAGTTCAGCCATGTAGATGCCTGACGTAAGTCTTGCCCCCTCATAGACTAGCTTAAGTGCCTGAAGACACAAACCCTACACTGATCTTGGATACCTGCCGTTCGTTAATTCCGTAGACTTCCATGAGATCATTGCCTACGGTTTATCAGTCAAACGAAAAGTAGGTCTGGTACATAAATGGGCGGAGGAGTTTGATTGGTGGGTATGATGCAGTTTTGGGTTATGCACCTCGGTGACGACCGTTTGGGCACATTCATTATAATTCAAGATGGCTAAATGCCGATCCTTCAGAATACGACCGCAGGATTCTCTAAGATTCCGAAGAGCTCTATCCTTGATTTCCATGGAATTTTCGTTGAGAAAATTAGGAGTTGACGGGCGGATGAATATCCTCTGGATTGTAAGAAACTACAATCGTAAGACCAATCATCGTTCTGAAAAACCAAAATCTTCCTAAGTTGTTGGAAAGAATCGTAGAATTTCCGATATTTGCAAACACTGATAGGCAGGGGTTCTGTGCCCCTGTACCATCAGATTACAAACTCTTTTCATTATCATGTCTTCCGATCCGATCATTTTAGACACTATTCTCGCCCAATGGCGCGAACAGGCAGCCGCCTCCAAGTTTAGCCAAGAACGGTTCAAAGGAACAGCTTTTGAACAACTCTGCATCGTATATCTC
>JAPOUL010000163.1 GCA_026708685.1 Bacteroidota bacterium | reverse complement strand
CATATGCGATATGATTAAGAAGATCTTTGGGTAAAGGGCGGTCAACCGCACAAAACAATACATCACAATCAAGAGCAGCAGTATAGGCATCATGTTCTTGAATCCATGCACGGATTGCATTTACTTGAAACGAGGTAACATTCGCAGATTGGCGTAAATTCTTCGCTACCAAATCAACTTTAAAGTCTCCGATATTTTTGGAAGTTGCATATAGCAGACGATCAAGATTATGTTCTTCAACTTGATCCGCATCAATGAGCAATATTTTTGTAGCACCCATGCGGGCAAGTGATTCAGCGATGATGGATCCAACACTACCTAATCCCACAATACCGATATGGAGGTTAGCAAGGGCAAATTGACATTCTGGTCCCCATGTATCAATTGTACGTCGAAGACGATTTGAACGAAATGAGGTGGCTCGTTTGACAGGAATACTCAGATGTATATGTCTACCCACAACTCGAACCTTATCACATACACTCTTTGTGTATTTATGACCATTCCACTTCCAAAAACGTGCACTCCATATACCATCAGTCCCCACAGTGAGTCCTAACAAAGGTAACCCTAATGAACGAGCGGGAGGTGCAATACGATCGCGCTCAGCCAAGATATCAAGGTTGCTCATCGATTGCAAACCAGGGCTTGGATGGCTGTGCATGAATGCAATCCCAGAATTCTTTTTGACTGCTGAACGAATTGATCTGGTCAAATAATGCGGTTCAAAGCTGACATTACCATGAAGATGACGTTCACCATCTCTTGGCAAAATAATATCCGTCACAATACCTGTGGTTCTGTTCTTGCCGGTGCTCGGGTTCCAGACAGCAAAACAGAGATCTTCTTGTTGGGTGCCGAGTCGTATTTGAGCAAGTAAATGATCCTCGGCTTGCTTGGCAATAGATTCTGAAAGAACAGCTTCAAATCTCATTGTTGGGCAAGTACCCGCTGGATGTGGCGTTTAATGTATGTTCCCATATTCTTTTCAGATGAAGAAAGAGTATCCCAGAAATCGCTAGGTGGTATACTGTAAACTGACCAATTTTGACCTTCAAAATGGTGGAAGGAGTGCACTGGAATTTTCTTCAAATTGATCTTAGATTCAAAGTGCACAAAGTGAGGCGGATATTCAGGGTATGCATCTTCCTGAAAACTGATTGCCATCTTGATTGAATTTCCCTTGTAAGAACCTGTTTCCACTTTGTAATTGAACATCACAGCTCTCTGTATATTTGAGTGAGACGTTAAATTGATCATTTTGGGTTCAAATCCAAGATTTTGTAACTCTTCTATAATCTTATTCACAGTATGGGATCCTGAATCGGCTACTGGTGTTCTACCGACATGAATGGCAAGGAAATTGTCTCCCTCGTTGATCTTGACGGGACAGTCAAGGCTATCATATCTCTGTCCATCACTCAAACTTTCAAGGTAGTAGCTTCCAAGATCATTCGTATCAATTGCCGCACCCGGCCCGGCGTTAGATAGAACTTCTTCAAGTGTAAGGGGATTTTTATCCGTCGTAGCTGGCTCACCGTTCACACTATAGCAGACAAGGTTTTTGGTTGGAGTGCGTAAAGATTGATTATTCTTTCTCGTGGTAAATTGATCACCTGATACAACATCAATTGGTTCGTTCGGGTCTGGACACTCGTTCCCATCTGCAAGAACTAAAGAGATGTCATCACCTGATTTACCCGCGAGTTGGAGAAGCTCCGAAGGCGTGTGAGAGCCAGATTGAATGGCAAGCTGCCGATCGTCAATCTGTATGAAATCTTTTTTGTCCATTTTATTTCAATCGTTAGACATACCCGCTTACATTGAAACGAATTGATTGTTCCTTTATCGATCACCGTTGATCAGTGGGGGAGGGAATCAATGTAGTGTAGTCGGACAACCCCTCGGAGATAGACCAGTAAAATTACAATTATTACTGATCATCCGATACCTACGAGGATTAATGACTAATTCAATCCGTTCTATTGAGTCTTATCAATCGTTTGCAAAACCAACCCATTAAATACTCCTCAAGTGCTCTGAGCCATATTTATTATGCCCAAAATGAAACTTTTTTGTCAGCCCTAACATCAAGCGATGTTGGTTGATGTAAATGCAAAAATAAGCAACTCACTGGCCGAATCCAGTGCTCGTCAGACTAAATTCATGTGCTGGATCGTTGGTATTGCGTCTGGACATATAGTCTTGTAATTCTGCAGTCGGTATGATGTCCACACTCCTGCTATGCATGCTATAGTATTGTTTTAGGGTTCATTTTGAGTGGTTGTTAATAATACGATTTGTCTCTGTCCATCAAAATAGAGGGGCCTCCACTATGTACCGCAACAATTCTCGTTACATTAGGGATAGAGGAAGAAATCCAAATGCAATTGCAAGCATTTTATTTAATTGAATGTATTTTTCAGGGGGAATTATCATTTAGAGTTACCCACTCTGTGATCGCTACCCCAAAGGGCATTTCGTTTGTTTTTTCGGTGCTTTTAGGTTTGCAAGTGAGCATTCAGGATCACCCCTCTCTCAATATAATATGTCCAGCTGACTTACTCAACGGCTTCAATTCCCTAAAAAGACGAGGCACAGGTCTTCCTATCGCTGGCTTATGTGGAGTGGGAGTATAGTTTTATTTTGCTCATATAATTCTTAATGCTTGGTGAAACACTTCCTCAACAAATCTATCCCAGCCAGAATCGGAAAGAAGGTCATCTAAAAGAAACACTTTTGTTCCCGATAATCTATTTAATCTCTTTTTCATTTCAGGCGTTACTACCCCAGCTATTAAAAAGTTGTGACACTGAACAGGTGTTTCCTCAAAACTTTTTTGAACCGCCCCCAATCTTTCAAGTGCACCCGCTGGATCTTTCCCGCCTTTAACTTCAATGGTGACGACATACTCACCATTTTTCTCAAATAATATGTCAGGTTCACTACCATATGTCAAATTCACACCATCCATAAGGTTGAACACCTTAGAAGATTTTTCAGAGATAATTAATTTATTGATTTTAAGCCATTATATAATAAGATCATATACAATGATTTAGGCATCTTTTCCGATTTCATTGCTCCATGATCCATCTAACCCAATCCCTATAATGGCCATGATATTTCTATATCCATTCTCCAGTGTCCAGTCAGTAGTGCCTTCAATAATAGAAGAAATAATGGTATTATAGGTGCGACTGACTGACTGACTGGACTTTATCCAGAGTGGGTTTTTCTTGTAGTTGTAGGTTCCATCTTCCCATTTCACGATGCTTGTAGTAGCATATGCCACACGTTTTTGGGATAACAATGAAAGCCCACGATAATATAAAGATGTTTGAGGATGCTCAGAAAGAACATATGGGTCGGCAAATACAAAGCATGGATCTATCCCACTTTCCTTGACATAGTCCCTAAATTCTCACCTATAGTCTTTTGCAAAACCTATGGATCAACTTCAAAAAATGCATCAAACCAGAGATATGTGTTTTTCCTCACCCGACTTTTTATTGACCTTATGACTTCGATATGGAGGATCGTAGATGTAAGAAGGTGAAATCAATAGATTCGCTTTGAAAATTACACATTTTTCATCGCTCGTACTATATGAATTCGTAAAAACACGGTCGTAACTGCTCAATTGTGCTTTATCTATGGATAGCCCAACAGCCGGGCGATACCAGTCTACATTGAAGTACTTTTCCCCACCAGATGTTATCAGTTGAGTCGTAGAATCTCCAGTATTTCGTACTATTACTCAGTTGCT
>JAPOUL010000095.1 GCA_026708685.1 Bacteroidota bacterium | reverse complement strand
CGTTCGAGATTTTCGGGGAGAAGTCCAGTTTTGCCCTGGAGATAAGATCGCTGCCCACCGCCGTCTCCGGTGCGGAGCCAGAAGACTGGAAGGGCTCATGGGGTGAGTGGCGTCTTTGGGTCGCCAACCTAAATCTTTGCGAACTTCGGCTCGATACCCAGAGCGGAGCTGTCGAGGTGCAGGAAATTCGATGGTTTCTGGCACCCCTGTTTATCTGGATAGCCGATAACTGGATGCCCCTTCTGCACGAAAAGCGCTTGCCGCCAGGTGGGCGTTTCGGGGACAGCAGACCCCGCTCCTCGAGAGCGGCATATCTGGCGATGCTGGAAAGCGCCGGTGACGACTTTGATCGATTTTCCCCCTGGCAGCGCTGGGCAGGCAGGCATTCACTGCGCGCCGCTTCCGAAGGAGCCATTCTGCCCGATGTCTTTCTGCAGCGTATTGAGGATGATCTGGAATTTTCCTGGGGTGATCGGGTTCAGCCCGGTGCGTATGATGCAACGTTTATCGTGGAAGACGGGGTGGCACGGGTTTCGGTGGACGCAGTCGCGACCTCTCTTTTTTCCGCGGTTGAGTGGTTTCTGGAGCGACAGGCGTCGAATTCGGCGACGTGGGTGGACGAACTGCGGGCGCGCTGGGGGGAAATACGCCATAGACCCGCCGGAATCACCGCTCTGTCCTGGTATCTTGACTCGAGTCCGGAACCAAAGGCGTTGACCGGGAAATTTATTGCCGCTCTGGAAAAACTGAAGCGACCGCTTTCGCTCGCGGATAGGTCATGGTGGGGGAGTTTGTCCCCCGAGGTGGCGATGTTCGGGGATTTATCACCGAATATATCTGGCGATGCCGCCGCCGTGTTATTGGTCGAGTATTTCAACGCCCGCACGAAGGAGGAGGATTCAGCGGGTCTGTCGGAGCTGGTATCGGAAATACCCGCATGGACCACTTCCTCTCCCTGGCATAGCGGATATTCACTGGCTCTCGATATCCTGGATGAAATCGATCCTGACCCGGAAGCTCCCCTGACGCGTATCGAAAGCATCCTCGAGACACTCGGCGTTATCGTCAGGGAGGTCAGGTTGGGCGAGCAGGGACCGCGGGGCGTCGCGCTCGCTGGCCAGGACTTACAGGCGACGATTCTGATAAATTTGGATAACGCCCGAAATCTGTCGAATGGCAGGCGCTTCACCCTGGCGCACGAATTGTGTCATATCCTGTTTGACCGTAGCCGCGCTCGCCAATTGACACACAGCAGCACGCCTTGGGCGTCACCATCCGTGGAGCAGCGAGCCAACGCATTCGCCGCCATGCTATTGATGCCTCCCACGCGAGCGAAAATACCAAGTGTGGCGGATTTGTCCAAACTCAAGGGGTTAGTGAACAGGTTGGCGGTGAGGATGAAGGTCAGCCGCGTCGCTCTCAAGCGGCATCTCGCGAATATCGACCAAATTGATCCGGATGAGTTGGATTTTCTTTTGGGCGCTCAATCTCAGGAGCTATAGGCGGCTTGATTGGCGAGCGGCTTTAAGCCGAACTTCCAGAGTGCCCCAAGAGCTACCTGATTGATTCCGGGACGAAACCCCCGGGATCCGGATTCACGGCACTGGGCGGGAATCGGTCGCTTCAGGGGATCCGGACGCCAAGAAGCCGGAACGCCTCGGCCTGCAGCGGCGTCGACGTCATCTCGAACTCCGCGGCGGATTCCGACCTCGGCCTCACGCGCAGCCTCGACAGGGTCGCCAGGTGCGCCAGGTGCGCCATCAGGCCCTGGAACCCTTGGGCCGGCAGTCCGGACGCCGTCCGCCCCGACGCCGCCTTGAGCGCGGCCGCGTCCGAGGGTTCGGCGGGCGCGACGGGGGATGCCGCCGCCGCCGGCTCCCCGTCATGGACCGGCAGCGGCTTCAGGGCCTCCCGCATGTGCCATTCCACGTAATGGGCGAGCATGCGGAGCAGGACGTGGGCCCGGACCCGGCCGGCGAGGCGGTGGTGGACCGGGCGCACCTTCAGGTCCACGGTCTTCATCGTCCGGAACGCGCGCTCCACGCGGGCGAGGGACTTGTAGGCCCTGACCGTCTCGCCGGCCGCCATGACGCTTTCGGGAAGGCTGGTGCGGATCACGTAGAAGCCGTCCGGCGCCTCCTCCGCGGCGACGCTCTCCGCGTCGCGCCGCCACGGGAAGCCGTCCTCCCGGACGTCGACGGTGAAGTGCTTGCGCATCTTCCGCGACGCCAGGGCCCTCTCCAGCCTCAGGGCGATCGCCGTCGCGCCCTGGGGCGGTTCCTCCCGCGCCGGGTCGCCGCCCCGGCCTCGCGGATGGCCCTCCCGGTCGCCCGCAGCGGGTCCTGGCGCCCGCGGGCGCGCTCCCCGGCGGGGAGCGGGTTGCGGCACACCGTCAGCCGCTCGCCCGGGAAGAGCTCCGCGCAGGCGATCCCGGCCATGTCCATGTCGTCGAACGGCGACGGCTGCAGGGCGCCGTTCCCGGCCGGGGCGCGGATCGCGGACGCCCGGAGCGCGGTGATCCAGTCGAGCCCGGCGGGCCGGACGTCCTCGCGCGGCCGCGCGTCGGTCAGCATGCCGCGGTCGCCGACCAGGACCACCCGGTCGAGGCCGAAGCGGTCCCTGAGCCGGCGGGCGGCCGTCGCGACGGTCGACGGATCGGAGGCGTTGCCCTCGAAGACCTCCACGGCGACCGGCCGCCCCTCGCGGTCGCACATGAGGCCGAACCCGGCCTGCAGCCTGCCCTTCCCGCCGTCGCGGGAGTGGCCGAACCTCGCGAGCGCGCGGCCCCGGCCCTCCATCCAGACCGAGGTCAGGTCCCAGAGCACCAGGGAACGCTCGCCGAGATGGCGCCGGGCGAGCGCCGTCTCGATGCGCTCCTGCCGCGCCAGAAGCCAGTCCATGGCGGCGCAGGGCCCGTTCCCGTCGGCGTCGCCGACGCCGAGCGTCCGGCCGAGCGTGTCGGTCGCGCTCTCCGGGGAGAGGCCCCGGGCCGTGGCGGGCCTGGCCCCTGGCGCGACGATGCGGGCCACGACCATGGCGACCGCGAGGTCGCGCCGCCGGGACGGCCGCGGGGAGATGACCCGGTCGACGCCGGTCTTCCGGAGCGTCCCGAGCGCCGCCGCGACGCCGCCGTGGGGCAGCGGGGACGCGATCCCGGACGCCCCGTCGAGCGGCCTTGCGGCGGCGCCCCTGAGGCAGGCGCGGATCTCCTCGACGAGTTCGGGCGGCAGCTTCGAGAGGTTGGCCAGCGTGCGCTTGCGCACTTTCCTGGCGTCCCTGTCCCACCATGTCTCGCGGAGGAGCGCGGCGGGGGGCGAACTGCGGTTGGGGACGGACTCGATATACATGGCCATACATGTAGGCGATCCTGACTGTGCCGTCAGGCGCGGACTGCGGAAAAAAAGCCTTATTCCAGGTCTCGGCATCGGAACTCGTTTTTGGAGACGGCATTTTACATGGCCATATAATCTGGCCCTCAGGAAACCCCGGGCCCGCGTAGCGCATTGAAAACGCTACACTTCCAGAGAAAAATCCGCTTGGCGCCTCTGGAAGTTCGGTTTAGGGTGCTCAAAGTGGAGAGAGCATGGCCGCTCCGCCCATATGCTGAAGACCGCACCATACCGGTTGAAGGCCGCTACCGCCCGCGCCGCCTCCACCGCCGCATCCGGCGAGGGCCAGCGCGCCCGCCAGGGTGACGGCGGACAGATACGGTTTCGGTACCGGCATCGCTCTCTCCTTTCGTTTCCACGGGCGGCCCGGAGACCGCCCCGCATGCGCCTCCCCGCCAGCACGCCGGTCTCCCCGGCGCGGGCCGGGCCGCCCGTGTCTGTCTGAGAGGACATGCGCGGGCGGCGTTGGATACCGCGCCGGGAAGACGGGGTCGGCGTTTCCGCCGAGCGTGTCAGGCGATTTCGCGCCCTGCGTTACTATTCAATCCGAACGC
>JAPOUL010000068.1 GCA_026708685.1 Bacteroidota bacterium | reverse complement strand
TTAAAGCGATCAAAGTTCGTGCACGAGGATTCCGAAATCAAGAGCGGTTTGCGAATGCAATTTACTTCCATCTCGGTGGTCTGGATTTATATCCAGTAGGCTATCAGAATCGGTAAACCCACCGAAAAAGTGGAAGAACCAAATTCTCTAATGAAGGCTATCATCAAATATAAATAGACAGATCTATCTATGATCCATAGGATTACTCATTCACTAATCCTTAGTTCACTCACTAACGATGCCAAGTTACCGATGACATCAACCATTGAGAAGAGCTACTCATAACATGCATCGTTCTTCATCTCTGAGAGGCACTCTATCTGTTCTAAAAATAATCAATACATTTGATGTTTGAGATATGAAATTGCACTGATGGATTTTCGTCTTCCACAGACACAAGTCATAGAACCATGATGGTCAAGAAATAGACTTGATCTTACCCACCTCTATCGAAATACTTTGATATCTCTTTCGTCCAATCTTGAAATGCAGAGGCCGGCATTTTTGTAGGTATCCTATCCACTGGGGTTGGATTACAGATTTTGCTTTACATTACCAAAATACTATCTGTGAACTGCTATGTGCTGTGCAACATACTTACCGAGTATATCAAATTCTATATTACAAGATGTACCCACAAGCCATGATGCTACATTCGTATGTTCATAGGTGTGGGGAATAATAGCTATTGAGATCGTTGACTTATCGGAGATGTCTGCAATGGTTAGACTGATACCATCAATTGTGATAGACCCCCGGGGGACAATCAATTTAGAAAATTGGTCAGAAATAAATAACTCATAGATGCGTGCATCTTGTTGATGAAATACTCGGGTGATTTCTGCTATTGTGTCAATATGTCCCTGAACCAGATGTCCATCTAAGCGGGAATTTAGCATCATCGCTCGCTCAAGGTTGAGCAATGTATTTGGCTCGATTTGTCCAAGTGTGGTTTTTGAGATGGTTTCGGGGACAGCCGTCACATTAAAGGTATCACTGTAACAATCCGTAACACTGAGACATGCACCATTAATTGCAATACTTTGCCCTATGGATAACTCAGAGGAGAGTGCACATTGTATAGTAAGTTCCCGTCCATGACGGGTATCGCATGTACTTGTTAAGCGACCTACCTGCTCAATGAGACCTGTAAACATGTGATCAATATCAGGTTATTAATAGGCTTTTTCGAGAGGAATGAAATATAGTGAGCAAATCAGGTTATGTCATCAGATGGTCATTCATAAGAACAAACTCGTTTGAATGATGATCATTACAGTGTAATTTATAGTAATTAACTACAAAGAGAGTTACCATTTGATGATGACAATCTCAAGACCTCTATGGTTATTTCTTGTAAGGTTTATTCGTTTTTCTCAAAAAACTTGCTCAGCAAATTTTTTACATTTCGTCTTACTGCACGCCGAGTTTCCCTCTCAGAAATTGTACTGACCAATGAATCTGCTTTCATCTTCCCATGAGGATGTCCAAGTTCATCAGCAAGGTAAACAACATAATTGGTGTTGTTTTTTCAAAGGTATGCTGTATATCTTTGGAGAGATCATCTCCAATACTTACTACTGTATTACGCATTTCTATCTGATCATTGGCTAATGAGAAGTACAGCAATGCTTTTTCACGGTTGATTGAAATACCCTCTCCCAAATTGAGTACGCCTAAATAAATACAGGTTTCAAAGATTTGGCATATTTCAGGGGGTGCCTTTTGAATCCATTCAAATCCCTTTTCTTCATCTATTTCGGTTCCTATTCCTTGTAAATAAGTAATGCCCATATAATGTTGAGCCTGTGCATATCCATTTTGGGCAGCATTTTGAATATACTCCAATGATAGAATAGAATCCGCAACAATACCCAATCCGTGGTAATATGCAATGCCAAGTTGAAACTCAGCCTCGTGGTGATTCTGATCTGCTGCAAGTTGAAAATACTTCACTGACTCTCTCGGATCACTTGAAACCCCGACACCTGATTGATAAAGGTATCCAAGGGCGGCTCGGGCATCTGCGAATCCTTGCTCGGCAGAAAGATGTAACCAACGAGCTGCATCTGTTTCGTTAGCCGTACCACCTTCCTCCAATAACATCATTCCAATCAAGTATTGTGACCCGGGAAAACCTTGAAGTGCAGAAAGCATAAAGGATTGTCTTCGTTCTTCTCTAATCTCCATTTCGAGCATCCGCATTTCATGGAGGTGTTGATTATACTGCAGAAATTGTTCATGGGCGTGTTGGATTCCCCGGTCAATGCCCGATGTAAGTATTTCTACCCAATTCTGAGCATTTGTATCTACCACCGCTATTATAGGAATGGTGAGTATTATAAATCCTAACATGAAGGATAGGATGTTATGATTATAGAATGTTTGAGTCATTGAATAATGAGGAATAACGATGTCAGTAGCCTGATTACCAAAATTTCTGGAATTTTAGGGAGGGGATGTTGCTACAAATTGATCAGTTTCAGAGGATATGATTTTGAAAGGATCAATCGTTAAGTTTGCGGATCATATTATGAGCATAAAAAGTAAATGCAGATGAGCCTATAATTGATAGAATGACAGCCTCAATAGTATCCATCTTCGCATCTGAAACAAAATGTCGAGATTCAGGCATTAAAATATGCCAAGTCCACACCACAATGAAAGCAAGGATGACAAGAAACCCAATCCACAATCCGACAAGAGACACCCAATGGAAATTTATCTTAAATTGTTGGCTTCTTTTGTGACTAGCCTCCTTTTTTTCAAATAATCGTCGGTGTTCTGCATGAGCGTACGATTCTATATCCTGCGAGCCAGTGACATCAATGCCAACACCTTGAAAATCATTATCATGATTCATTTCTGGACGATAATTCTGAATAGTAATCTTTGATTAAATCATTGGGGATATAAGAGCCCTCTCCATGCTTTTTAATCGTAATGTCCCATGGAGTGCCTGGCTGGTGAGTAAGTCCTGATAAATACATACCATCAAATTTACCGTAGATTTTTACAACTCGATTAAGAAGAGAATAGAGCGTCTGATCAAAAATTTCTCGATGATCCTTTAGTTTAACCGAAATTTGTGAGTATCCAAAACGCTTATATTTGTGATATACATTAGGGACTACTGGGCCATATTTCCATGCCTCAACAGGATCATCAAACATTGGCTCTGAAAGAATTCCAAGCGACCAGCCATGACTAATGTATGCAATTTTAAGTAACTGCATGGGAGTAAAACGTCGCCCATGTGTATCTGAAATCCAGAGGATCTGAGAGGCAACTTGAAGTGCATCAGGTGTAGTCATAATTAATGTGTCGTTTTATTTATATACTACAAACTTAGGGAATTGTTCACAGCGTGTGAGCATACGGCGTTTTGGAATTCATCTACATCGGTGACATTATAGACAAATATCCTAAGATTTTAGGTTGTATATAATCAAAAATACTCTGATTACACAATGGAGTGAGTGATAGATTTCAGCACTTATTCTCAGCTTGGCGGGGTATCAGTAATATCGTTTAAGCCGCTCTGATGCATCATCCACATCATATTTTTTGGGTATCCAGTATGTTGATGCATCTGGATCAAGTTTGCGATGCAGAGGATCTCTTCTGAAGATCCTCATCAGCAAGCCAGTAGGAATAAAGAGCAGAATATAGATCCCTGTTAAAAGAACACGCGTCATCACAAAACCAAGAAGCAGTGCTAACGTCATCCATGGTTTATAGAGGGGGTGTAACCATTGGGGAACAACAAGTCCAATGATGAGAAACACAACACCAACACATGTCACGATAAGTGATCCACCACTATCTCGCCAGAAGAGGACACCAGCGATTATGATCAGTGCGATTCCTAAGGTAATACCAAATGACCGCAGCTGGCGTTTGTCTGCATGAATAGAACGTATTTCTTCACGTAACATCACTGTAATTTTCTGCCTGCTGAATCAGATTTTTGAATAAGGAAAATGCACTCATACGCTCTGGGTGGAACTGGACACCAATGTGCGTTCTATCGCTACGTTCAATGGCTTCAACCGTACCATCACTGCTTCGTGCACTAACAATATAATCATGCCCGGTATCACACACCGCCTGTAAATGACGGGTATTGACTTCTGTTAATATGGAATCCCAAACCTCTACAAAAAAACTATCTGGGTTGATCTCTAAATCATGATTGGTTGCACCCCGTTTTTCGCTATGAACAAATGCATTAGCACTCTGCTTTTCAACATCAGAATACAATGATCCACCCGCACGAACATTGAGCAGTTGCATTCCATAGCAGATTCCTAAAATAGGTAAATTTCGTTCAATGGCAACATCAAGGATCAGGTTATCTGACTTCCAGCGTCGCGGGTGAACGGGTTCTAATTCTTTTGGAAAGTCCCCAATAGAGTTTTTCAAAATCCCTGGACCACCAGGAATGATAAGCCCTTGAATCAGATGACATAGTTGAAAAGCCTCTGGTGCGGATGTCACCAATGGTAAAAGGATTGGTTGTCCATTTGCTTGAGTAACTGCCTGTACATAGGTTTCATCAAGACGCTGTTGCTTACCGTCAAATGATGTAGTAATTCCAATAAGGGGCCTCATGGAAAATTATTTAAGTTCAGAGACATACGGCCAGAAGGATGATGACTCCCAGCTCTTCGCAGAGCAATCGTCATATGCCCCTCTGATTTATAGGAGTCAATCACATACGTAGAGAATTCGTCACTGTCCACTAATTCAGTCAGTGCAGATTTGATGGTACGTTTTCTAGGGACGGTGGTAGATTTTCCATGAATGATCTTGATTGAATTTCGACCATAGCGAATAGATTCATAGATGAGTTCGCGGACAAGAGACAGTGCTTCATCCACAGCACAACCATGTAGATCTAATTCTGGTCGGCATCCATCATCACAAAAACGAGGTTTCATGAAAAAGAAGGCTTGAAGTAGTCTTGAACCCATAGATGAATTTCATCACGAACGCGTCGAAAAGCAGCCAATTTTTCTTCATCTGATCCAGTGGTTGCACGAGGATCTTCAAAACGATGGTGCAGGTTCACTCTGGCTGGAACAAAAGGGCATTGTTCCTGTGCGGAATCACAAACTGTAATAACGGTATCAAGATACATGGTAAGGAATTCATGGACATCCTTGGATGTATGATGCTGAATATTGATTCCGATTTCCTCCATCACACGGACTGCAAATGGGCTCACTCCTCCTGGCTCTGTACCTGCACTATGGACTTCATAGTGGTCGTCATACAGATGTCGGAGGATACCCTCCGCCATCTGAGATCGAGAAGAATTATGGGTGCAAACAAATAATACTTTGGATTTACTCACGATCATTTTTGATATTTCCACTCAAGATGGACCTTCTCAAGTCCGAAGGTAGACATGAGAGAGGACATCAACTCAGGAGTCGTATCAATATTGATTTTTTCACTGATAAGCGTGAAGTTTTGATCCTTGGATGTGATCTTGAAAACAAGTTTTTTCTCACCAGGGTTCATTTTGCACAGTTGAATAAAGTCTCTCATATCCTTCTCCGATGATTCCTCCAGATCAATATTGATTTCTACCCTATCCAGAAGTTCTCCTCGAATCAAGTCTAATGGAGTAATTTGGTTCGCAAGGATTTTGGGCATTCCGCCCGTATCCTCTACCTCACCTGCTACCATCACTAAAGAATTTTCTTTCAAATACTCTTGCACCTCAGCGTGAGTAGACGGGAAGCAGACAATTTCTGCTTGCCCGGTACGGTCTTCCAGAACAGCCGTAGACATTAACTCCCCTTTTCGAGTCCTCTTGAGTTTGATCTGGGTCAGAATTCCGCAGGATTTTCGGTACGCTTTTGGTGTCGTCATAGCAACATCCGAGATCTCTGACAATTTTATGTTTGAGCTGGAACGCTGCTCAATTTCCCATCCATCTAGTGGATGTCCAGAAAAATAGAATCCTGCCAGCTCGCGCTCTATTGCAAGCATTTTAGAGTGAGACCACGGCTCACATTCTGGAAGTTGAGGTTCAGGGCGTGAAGTTTCCGAATCGGCATCAGCAAACAGGAATCCCTGTCCCGATTCTTCTTCCCTCTGAGCTTTGGCGGCATAATTTATCGCTAATTCAATGGCTTCTACAATCTGAGCTCGATGGCCCCCCAAGTGATCTAATGCACCCACGCGTGCAAGAGATTCTAGGGATTTTTTATTGAGAATCTTAAGATCTAAGCGCTTAACAAATTCGAAGAGAGATTTAGCGGGTCCTTTCTCTTGCCTACGCGAAACGATATGATCCACCGCATTTCGTGCAACTCCCTTGACCGACGATAGACCAAAGTGGATTCTACCTTCTTGATCAACGGTAAAATTTTCTTTACTGAAAGTGACCGATGGTGGTTGAGGCTTTAAGCCCAAGCGTTGAGTCTCATCAAGGATTAGAATAAATTTCTTGGAATCACCTGAAACGTTGGATAATACGGCCGCCATAAACTCTGCTGTATGGTTGGCTTTTAGATACGCCGTTTGATAGGCAACCAGTGAATAGGCCACACTATGACTATTATGGACGATGAAGCCGCTGGCAAGATAGTTGTGATTTTCTGCAACGGTTAGATCATAGGTGTGAGCTTGACCTTTTGGAATGATTTGTACAATGGTATCCCAAGTCACTTTGACCGTAGGCTCTACCATGCAGTTGCCTGAGGAATCAAGATCGGAAGATGAATATGAATTCAACGATGCACTGATGGCAACCTCATCACCGAGGCTGAGCGACTCTAAACGCTTCCACCCTTTATGAACACGAAATCGATGGGTAGATGTCGCAGAAATCCTCAACCCCTTATGAGTAACCAGTTCAAATACTTCCTTGTATCCATTATAATAGACTGCTTCTATACCCCTTGGAACTAAAACCCCTTCCTCAGACAATGCAAAAACACGAAAATCTTCCCAGCCCTCTTCATGGAGTTGGCGAACAGGCACTTGAAGTCCAGTATCTGCACTGGTAATCAAGGTGGATTCCTCAATGCATTTATTAAATCCATAACCTGCAAACTTATCCATCATATCAAATACCTCGTCAGCAGTTTTTTTGGAGACCCCAAGTTCTCTGGCTCCTTCGACAAAACGATTGCGTTGGGCTTGCATTTCGGATTTTTTCTTTTTCCCCATAGCCCTTCGCAGTATGTCAGCAGCTCCTAGGGAATATCCTCCCATGACTTGGGCCATCTGCATCACCTGCTCCTGAAAAACCGGTATTCCATAGGTAGCTTTCAGGACTGGCTCCAAGGATTCATGGGGATAGTCTACGGGTTCCTTACCATGTTTTCGACGAATATAGATTGGAATCATATCCATGGGGCCAGGACGATAGAGGGCATTCATAGCAATGAGATCATCTATGGATGTAGGCTGCAACTGAACGAGCCATTTACGCATCCCATCAGATTCAAATTGGAAGATCGCACTGGTGTCTCCTTTTTGAAAGAGTTCAAGTGTGCGTGAATCGTCCAATGGTATCTCATCCATGTCCGGAGCACTTCCCATTCTATCTTCAAGGATGGCACACGTATCATTGATGATTGTCAGCGTGGAAAGTCCAAGAAAATCCATTTTGAGCAGGCCAAAGTCTTCTACCCACTCACCTGCATATTGCGTAGTGAGTACCTGTTCATCTTTGTTTTTTGTGGTGGCAACAGGAACATAATCGCTTACGATACCTGGAGCAATAATAACACCTGCAGCATGCACTCCAGTATGACGTGCACATCCTTCCAGAGCCCGTGAGGCATTGAAGAGCGTTTGAATTTCTTCTCTGCCAGACTTGAGTAATTCCTTGAGTTCATCCACCGTATCAAACGCGACATCCAAGCTCACTTTTCCATCTGGGATCGTTTTAGCAATTTGATCGGCTTCCTTGAGTGGGATCTTAAGAACACGTGCTACATCGCGCAAGGCCGTACGTGCTCCCATCGTTCCAAATGTAACGATTTGGCTTACATTCTGCCGACCATATTTCTGAACCACATAATCAATGACTTTTGCTCTCCCAAGATCATCAAAGTCAATATCAATATCAGGCATAGAGAGGCGCTCGGGGTTGAGGAAGCGCTCAAACAGTAGATCATATTTGAGAGGATCCACATTCGTAATGCCAAGACAATAGGCAACCGCACTCCCCGCGGCAGAGCCGCGTCCTGGCCCCACCGAGACTCCCATTTCACGGGCGGCCGTGGTGAAGTCCTGAACAATCAGAAAATAACCGGCATAGTTCATTTCCTGAATGATGCCGAGCTCATAATTCAGACGATCTTGAACCTCCTGTGAAAAATCAGGATAACGTTTTTTGCCCCTTTCAAACACCATATGTTTAAGGTACTTGTCTGCATCCCCACCAAATTCCTCTGGAATTTGAAAGTGGGGCATCAGGAGATTCCCCATCGGCAGTTCAAACTTGCACTTTTCGGCTATCTCAAGGCTATTTTCCATCCATAGCACCGCTTCAGGTTTTCCACCGAGGGAAGCGAGCATTTCGTCTGAAGACTTCAGATAGAATTCTTTCTTGTCAAATCGTAGACGATTTGGATCATAAAAATCTTTTCCAGTCTGAAGACATAGCAAGATGTCTTGAGCGAATGCATCTTCTTTATTCACATAATGGACATCGTTCGTAGCAAACACCTTGAGATTATATTCATTTGCCCATCTGAGGAGCGTCTCGTTGATCAAGGCCTGCTCCTTAATTCCATGATCTTGTATTTCAACATAGTAATCATCGGTGCCAAAGAGATTGATATACTTTTCCAGCAATCGCCGAGCCTCGGTTAGATTACCCTCAATAATTGCTTGAGGGACCTGCCCCTGCATACAGCAGGTGGAAGCCACCAGCCCTTCGTGATACTTTGTAAGAAGATCAAAGTCAATTCTGGGCTTAAAATAAAAGCCTTCCAAGAATGACAGTGACGACAATTTGATCAGATTGCGATATCCGATTTCGTTCTTAGCCCACAGAATCTGATGGTATCGTTTACGGTCTTTGCGTTCCCCCATAGGACTATCACACAGATAGAATTCGCATCCGATGATTGGATTAATACCATTACGTTTTGCAATGGAGTGGAATTCTGGCACGCCATACAAATTGCCATGATCCGAAATGCCCAGAGCAGACATTCCGAGTTTTTTCGCTTGACCAATGAGCAGATCAATTCGTGCTGCTCCGTCTAACAGTGAGTAGGAGGTATGACAGTGTAAGTGACAAAAGTTACACATTATTAATGGTGGACTTGGATGTAGAATATCCGATCATAGGTCTATTTGTACATTCAAAAATAGAAGTCAATTGACTAATAATCCGACAGCTTGCCAAAAGTACCTTCAAAACGGTTGCGCGGTCTAAGCCTTTTAACAATTTTTTCAGAATTGCTATCAATGGTTTCATTGATATCACTCTGCCCCTGACTCAATTTTTTCAAGATATTAGATTGAGTCAGGAGTTTTTTACCAACAGTAGTTGTGTTATCTTTTTGCTCTTTTGAAACTTGGCTAATCTCTGACAGGATAGTATTCTTGAGAGTATCCTGTCCTTCACTAATGTATCTAATTACATCATTGTGGATACTGTCAAGTTTTTTTGTGAGAGTGCTTGTGTCTTTTTGTTGTTGCTTTACGACTTGAGCGATCTCAGATTGGATAAACTCTTTGAGAGCATCTTGTCCATCAGTAATATATTTAAGTACATCAGAATGAATGCTATCAAATTTTTCTTTGAGATCAATAGAATCTTTCTCCAGTTGTTTTAATACTTGATCAATTGTAGAATTAATCGTTTCGGTAGATTGAATAATACTATCAAGTTTGTTGAGGAGCTCGGCAGAATTCGTTTCTGACAACATATCAGTGGCTTTCTGGAATGTTGTCAATGCCTCAAAAAGGACTTCAATAGCCTGTTTTGCTTTCTCAGAAAGATCAAAAACCGAGGTCGATGAGTCAGTCAGACTAATGCTGGCAGAATCAATGGACTCTTGAATTTTTTGGTGCTTTTCAAGAGATGAAATAACATCAGTTGCACGCTGTTCAGTTTTAGCTAGCCGCTCCCGAATCTCTTTCATCAGGTCTTGATTTTCTTGAAGTGGAGGAGTACTCATGATAAAGTTGAATTTGTTTAAAGGGAGTTGATGTTCTGGAAGTCATCACATATGGCTATGGCGGATTCTTCCAGATGGTTTACAATAAAATGTAGACGATACCAGTCCAACAGGACAATCACACACGGAATCTTTGACTGCATAAATAGCCTCGCCAAAATAGTTTCCTCAAATAATTGAGATGAATCACCTTCGGCTACATCTAAAAGGGAGCGAGCAAGACACTGCTCAAATTGGTCAGGTCCATGTTGGATTGAAGAAGAATTCTCTGAAAACTTATTTTTCAGGTCAATTAATCGTTTAACTACCTCCTCAATATGCTCTTGGGTAATACTGTATTTCTCAATTCCAACCATAAAGGCACGTGAAATATTAGAGTATGCAGTATTCCAGCGATAGTCGGCATTCCATGTTTCAGATAACCCTCGTACAATTAACAAGCCTGGATGATCGGAATGAGATTCAAGTGCACGAATACAAAGCCCACGAAGTTCACCGGCTTCAATGGGACCTTGAAAATTTTCGGCAAGATCTATCCATTCGTTAAGATTAACATCCTCTTTTGAGAGAAGCTCTTCGATTTTTTCATAACCCATTCCTTCTTGCAAGTAATCAAGAATTCGCTTGCGAATATCGGAATCAGTTTCTGATTCTCTGGCTAGAAGAATAGACTCATGAATAGCACGGCGACGTGCACGTTCTATTTCATCATAGGTGAACTCAATAAAAATCTCTGCCAGATCAATGAGAGACCGAATTCTATCGGTCAAGTCTATTTCTTGAGCTTTATTATAATAGAATTTGAGTTTACCAGGCGCAACGTTTTTTACATAGTTTAGAAAGTTTTCCCGATATTGATCAAAACGAGATCTTTTCGTAGTGATCCTAAATTCTTTTTTACCCCAATTCACGGTATAGTCCGTGATGACTCCTAATTTGTAAAGACGATAGATTGATTTTTCTCTGCGGTTACTATCGCTTTTGAATGGATAGACTGTATGACCTGATTGGTGGTGATCTATGATATGCCTGATCAAATTTTCAATACTCCTCACCTCATCATCAATTCCCTTGAAGTTCAATAAATGAAAATAAAGTGCCCGAGTTATGTCGTCATCGGATTCATGAAACCTGGGCATAGCATAATGCTTTGTACGAATATCTTCCAAATCCAGTCTTGGATCCAGCCATTGATCTGATCGTTCTGAGTCAAATTCCCCCAAGATTAGTGTTGATGTGGCATCCAGTTTATCTCGCCCAGCACGCCCAGCCTCTTGGTAATATTGTTCAATTGAACTGGGTATGCCAACATGAATCGTTGCCCGTATATTGGGTTTGTCAATTCCCATTCCAAAAGACTTTGTAGCCACCAATACTGAGATATGGTTTTGCTTGAAATTACGAGCATTCTGGCTCTTGATAACATCCCAATCAAAGTTCTCCATTGATTTAGGGGCTTTGCCAGAATAGATCGTAATCCAATTCTCAGGAATGACTTCTTTGACTAATTCATACGTATCGTCAATTCCATGTTTGCCCCCAACCTTAGGTATGAATATAATAATTGAATTTGTTTTTTTACCTTTGGGACCATAGTAATTTGATATGGAAATTCCATGTTCCTTCGGTTTTCGATTCAATTCTTTCTTCAAGATAGAAGGAGAGAAATTGGGGATTGTATTGAAAACCCTGAATTTGATTTCGGTGCGATCAAATGAATGAGGGCGGATGATTGAATCAGAATTGTTTTTGTCAATTTCAAGGTCATTGACTACATCACGCAGTACGGCACGAGACGCTGTACCGGTTAATGCCATTAGGGGTGGCTTCGCATTAGGATTGATTGAAACAAATCCCCTTAGAGTATTTGACAGTGATAAATAGGCAGGTCTAAAGTCATGACCCCATTCTGAAACACAATGTGCCTCATCAATTACCGTCAAGTTGATTGGTATATCCTCTGATAGAGTGTGAATGGTTTCGCGGAATTCAATACTCTGTAAGCGTTCAGGCGAGATTAAAACATAATAATACTGTCCTTTTTCAATCAGTTGTTGCTTGTACTTTCTGGCAGATCTACTCGTGCTGAAAATCGCAATGGCTCGGTCAATTCCATAAGATTGAAGGCCTTCTACCTGATCTTCCATTAATGCAATAATAGGATCAACTACGAGAGTAATCCCGGGCATAAGCATTCCCGCAAGCTGGTAAATTATGCTTTTACCCCCACCAGTTGGAAGAAGAATGATAGAGTCAACCTTTCTAAGTGCATTGATGATTCCCTCAAATTGTCCTTCTCTGAATTCACGTTTTCTAAAAATTTGTTGTAGAAAGAACCTGATAGCTTTTTCTTGACGAGAACTCATGCCATCATCCTGTGTTCTTGACGCACGATACTCTCCTCGTGTAAGTTTAGGCGAAACAGCCAAATTTATAGGCAAGTATGCAGAACGAATAATACAATCAAAATCATGTTCATTAATTGTAGTATGAAATGGCCCTCGATTTAGTTCAATCGATATCTTCACGTAATCCTTCAGTGAATTTTTTCCATTATCTAATTGTACTTGATTCTGCCCACTATTTAAATAACCATTAGTTTCTGTATCATAAATCTTAATAGAACAACTCGAAGGTGAAGCCTGAATGCCATAAATGACTTCAATTTCTTTTAGCATCTCCAATAAATCATCAACCCCCACTTTATGCGGAGAACTTGCGTTATGAAGTATTATTTCCCAGTCCTTACCAGGCCTTAACCATCCCCTCCATAACGCGTCAACGATAGCATACTGCACCTTGGCAGCAGATGAGCAGCTCAGGATCAATCCAGCAATTTTCTGATTCATCTCCGATACCGTAGGGGGAGTATGTAAACTTTTTAACCGTTCCTTGAGTTGAGACAACGAGTGTCCATGGTTAAATTCTAATTCGTGGGTTGAAATCCGAATGACTTCAAAATCAACAGATTGTAGACTGCGATCACGTTGCTGATCAATCTCAAAAGATGTTTGATGTTGCTCACCATCAATTTCAATTATAAGGTGATTTTCTAATAAAGGATGACAAAATAAGAAATTCACGCACCGCTGACTTGATGAAGTATTATAACCACTATTTCCGTGTGACTTGATCCGTAAATCACGATTGCCCTGAGGTATGAACCAATGCCCCAGATCTTGCCCCAAATTTTCTGGAATCCACTCACTGAGAAATTTCGCTTCCGCCTCATTTCCCTTTAATTTTTCTAGATGGTTGACAAAATCGAATTCTGGGTCAAGTACAAAAGGAATCCGATTGAGTGAGGCATTTAGGATAGATTGGGGATCAAGATTAAGATTTGAATCCCAACCAATTAGAGCGTCCTCTTCATCTAACTCTTTTACTAGATCAGAAAAACCGTGAAAATCAATCGCTTCCTGCTCAATACCCAGTGTGGGAAACGGGGTGTGACCTCGAGTGAGTATTTTCGTAAGAATAGAAGCAACAAACCTTGAATTATGAATATCTGTGTTGGAATCAAACACTCGGTCCTTTTTCAAGAGATATGCAGTCTGAGAATAGAATTTCTTCCATCTTCTCTGTAACTCATCATCACCCATATAACCGTAAATTGATGGTAAACTGTCTACCACTATTGATGGAACTGCACTGACACCTGCAAACTCAGTAATAAATGAATCACGGTCAACAAATTGTCCCCACTCAATCGGGAAATCATCAATTTTATTATCTGGAACTCTATTCATTATTTTTTAATTGGGGATAGTTAGGTTGATCATAGGTGAAGTTTTCACACCAAAAACTAGATTCTTCTTGCCGCTTAAAGGCATAGATGGTTTGATTTAGGGCTTGAGTATTGAATACGCCAATCTTACACAATGCATCAAAGTCGCTGATTTTCAAACCAGTGACTTTTGTAAAGAGTGCAGGCTCTATGTTTCGGATCACATCAATAAGGCTTTCCTCTCTGTAATCCGTAAGGTACATAAATACTGGAACCCTTGTGAGAAATTTCAAGAGAGCTTCGGTTATTTCTTTACGATGCTTATTCATCTTCCTTTTTTCATCAGATATTACTGAACCTGATCCACCTGTTCGTTTGACTTTTTTGATTGATTCTTCAGCGTTGATGATTTCGGAGGTGAATTTACGCAAAGAGCGGAAGGCTTCCATATTCTCCAAAGAGCGAAGCAGCTCTTCATTGTTGAGAATTTTCTTCAGGGTAGCAACATCCAAATTGATTAATTGAGAAGACTGCCATCGTTTGGCCAGCATTGCAGATCCAATGCCAGAAGATGCTATATCCATGAGGTCCGTTTCATTCAGTTTGACGAGTTTGCCATCGCTATAAGCAAGGATGGGCAGAAAATTAAGAAAGTCGCGCACTTCAGATTTGACATCTTGACTCTCTTTGGCATTGACTTGCTTTGCACAGAATCCATAGATCATTTCTAAGGCTCGATTCTGTGCAAAATCAAAGATATACGCTTGGTGCTTTACAATCTCTTTATCATGGGGATCATTTGCTACTGGACGAATCCAAGGAGATTGAACACGGAATGCCGCTTGAAAATAAGTTTCGGCTGATCTGGTTTCTCGGAGCATGAAGATAGCTCCCCATTGCGGGACGGTCACGCCCGTGAGTAGCTTGCCGCATGTTAAGGTAATCGTTTTTGTTTTTGAACCATCTCCAATAGCATCACGGACAGGACCCAGTGCTTTGATTCCTACACCCGCTCTTGCCCCAGCCGCACAGATGACTTTATAGTCATGGAAGAAAGGATTTTGGGGACTGTCAAGTAGCTTCTTCATCGCTCTGCAAGAGTTGACATCAGGCATATGCCAAACGGTATGATTGAGCGATCCGCGTAATTCGGGGTTTGCAAAAGGTCCAGGATGTCTTGAAAATTCTCTAGGATTTACCGGCCTATGTAACCAGTCAACCCACTTTTGAACATTGGTTTGTTTGCAAAAACATGGAATCCGATCCTGAATTTTGGCTTTGAAGAAGGTCGTCAGGTCAAACTCATCATCAAAACCGGACTCGGCCAGAGAGCGAAGTGCATCGCTGATTTTATAGGTGAACAGTTGGAGTTGTGGCATGGATGAGTAGGGATTCTTCTCCTCAGTCCATTCTTGTTTGGCACTCTGCTCATCTGCGTAGGTCCAGTTAAAGATTTGATCTTCGCTAAACTCCCCTTCTGCTAAGGCCCTAAATGGAGTTCCCGACAGATAAAGTCGATGTCTCCCGTGCAGGGGTTCAATTGATGTAGTGGATGAGGTAGGTGATATACTAGAATCATAATCTTCAACTAAATCTCCATCTTCAGAAGAATCAGAATCATACAATTCTTTGGCCCCCGTCCGCCATGCACCGAAGTGATATTCATCAATGATGATACAATCCCATTCATTCACATAAACTAACTTAAGTCGATCTTTGATCTCCTTACCATCATCTCGTTGCATGATATCTTGAAACGAAACCATCCACACATAGGGGGATGATTCATCAATCTGCTCAAAACTTTGTCCTTTCCCGATGAATTGCCACCCTTGAAAATCTTGATGTCGTTCAATGTCGCTTTTCCAGGAATCTTCTACTACTGGTTTATAGGTGAGGATCAACAACTTTGTCCAACCCATCTCAAGAGCCAGCTGGTAGGTGGCAAAGGTTTTTCCAAACCGCATTTTTGCATTCCAGAGAAAATGTCTGGCTTTATCATCTGTCTGTTTACGAAAATAGTCCGCCGTCACCGTGACAGCATTTTGCTGCTCTGGTCGCATCTCAAAGCTCTCAGGTGCGGTAACATTACGCCCTTGAACGATTTGGGCGATGGCTATTTTGAGTTCATCTGGTGTTGCTTCAAACCATTCATTATACACCCGATGAGCACCGTTCTTCATGAGTTTCTGATGTACTTTCGTGTCGGTGAAAGATTCTCCTTGATCTGTGATCGCTCGCTTTTCTAATAACAGTATAATGTCATCAGGTACACTTGCACCCGTTTGTTCTTTGATACGCTCCCTGACATCTTCTTTGGTCGTATAGCCTACCTTGATCCACCCACACCCACCGCTACGATGCTCCCAGGGTTTGTTTTGGTATTCTCCATACGTGTAGGCGTAAATCTTGGGAGTTCGCATGGAGTGGGGGGAACTTGAGGATTTTCTACTCATCAATGAAGGATCTCCAAATGAGTGATGGTGATTACAAATGAGTTGAGTGTCATCAATTGAGATTGTTGATTTCTGATGTGGGGAGGTTATATCTGTCGAAGGTCTCAAGTAGATTCATAGAAAATTCGTCAGTTGATGACCTTGATTTTGCTTTCGATATGAGCGATTTCTTGATCGGTGAGATCAAAGAAGTCATAGAGAATTTTGTCATTCCAATTCCGATCCAATGGAAGGGAGGGTACAAACTCAAAGCATTTTCTAGTAGTGTCTTGAGTCGGTGTGCATAGTGACAAAAGAAATCGAAAAAATCTTGTCTTAACGTAATCAAGTAGTCGTCCGGCTGGTTCATGAGATGAAAAGAGGTCAATCACGAGATACGTTTCCGTGCATGCACTTTCAGGAGGTATCACTCTCGGCTTTGTGATTACTACCCGTTGACCTTGTTTGTCTGGTCTTCCTCCAATCCCTGAATTTGTCCTTGATGCTATGACCTTCCAATAATCAATAGTATCCGAGTTTTTATTGATTTCACTTCTGTGGATATATTTATCACTCTTTTTAGTAACGAGTAGTATATCTTCCAAGACTTCTGATTCGTCAGAAATTGATGATGGTAATTTATGGGCTTGGATTCCAAAGAAATTACGTGGTCGCACAATACTACTCATTGAACTCCAACCAAATTCCAGAACCTTGTTTTGTACTTTGTTAAGAATCTCAAGATCAAGGCTGTCTCGCACAAAAACAGCATGGTCATTTAGTTTACGACGAGTTGCTTTACTATGATCTCCATCTGGAATTACTAATGAATCCCCATGATGAAGTTGATCACGCAGAAAAAAACATACTCCACCTGCAATGATCACATGAGGAAAAACTTTCTCTGAGTGCGGGTAATCCACCAACACAGAAATTCTGGAATCAGATAACATTGTTTCACGAAAACTATCCAAACCTTTCCCACCTGAGTACCATCGGGCTGGAATGACGAAAGTGAGCAAGTCAGGTTCGTACTCTTTTGCTTTATCCACAAATCGATTATAGATAGGAATAGCACTCTTCCCGTATCCACTATCTTGCATCTGGTAGGGCGGATTGCCCATGATCACATTGAACTGCATGTCTTCTCCAAATATTTCATGTAAATCCATATAGAGGAACGGATGAAGATGAGCTTCACGCCCCTCGGTAATCTTTGCCTTTGCCTCAGCTAATCTACGATTGCTCCCCTTCATATTCTTCCCTTCAAGGTTCACCTCAGGAAATCGAATATTACCCTCATGACCATCAAACGTTACAATGCTATACTTTGAAAGACTAGCATCCTTGCACTCATACAAGGTACGCCGCGAAATCAGTGAAGTCAATTCCGAAACCGCAATCCCATACAGCATATTTCGGTAGATATGCTCACGGCGTTCATGATAATCAGGAATCGCTGATGCCAGTCCAATCATTAACCTCCGAGCCACTTCACGAAGAAAAACTCCCGTCTTTGAACATGGATCAAGCCATTTCAAAGAAGGATCTTTCCACACTCGATCGGGGAGGTGATCCAACATTGAATTTGCAAAGGCGGGAGGAGTAAAGACCTCGTCACTTGACAAATTTGCAAGGCAATCAAGAATGTCAGGTGTATGGGGTTTCAATTTTTATCACCAATGATTGATCTCCAATGCATTGGAGCAATGATCTTGGAAGGTTCGCATATTTCATCAAAGAGAGTACCTTTCTGTTTGTTTCTTGAAGAAATTACCTCTGCAGGCCAGTATTTACGCTCAAATGAATGTTCATGATGTGGTCTCCATTCGATAAATGTATAGTTCTCTTTCAAAAAATCACCTACAATGATATTCGCACGAAGAATGAATTGAACAGCCCTGACAAAATCGTACGGTGGTTCAGAGTCATTCACAGCTTGATAGGCTTTCAGTACAATGGCTTCCATGCGGGTTCGTGCCTCAGCTGCTGTATCTGCATTAATATCAACACCATAAATCTTAGAAAGTGACCGTAAGCAATCAAACTGGTACTGCTCTTGGTCCAATGAGTCAGCATAGTTTTTTGCAGTCGTTGCTAATTTTCGTCTTAATGCCTCGGTCAAAAACTGTCCATTCCCACACGAAGGATCAAGAGCGGACTTAGTTAATTCGGCAATAGGATCATCTGGCAAGTGATCCATCATTTGTTTTACAAGCCAGTTGGGAGTAAACACCTCTCCATAGTTATCCACTCGGTCAGAATCTCGCACTAATTGAGGCGGGTCGTCTTCTACCAAAGCAGTCAACAAATAATCTCTTACTCTACTGCGAACCACTTCGGCTGTGGACTTTTCTTCAGACAGGGAAGAGGGATCAGCAAATAGAAGAGCCTCAGAAGACATTAATAGATGTAAAAATTACTCAGAGCAATGGACAAAAAATAGGTTCTCCCAACGTTTTAGGTTACCATGAAGAATTGAGTCAAGTAGATTTCTGCTCAGAGATCATTCAGATAGCCCGAACTTAGAACCATTCATCCAAAGATAAGAATCCATCGCGAAATCATACCACTATATTTACAATTGTATTGAGAGATCATCATTGATTGACCTTTCTCCACTGTAGCCAGTGAAAAAGATCTTGCAGAGACGAATGATGTCCTTATTTTGAAGCATTAAAATCACGATTTAGGGGCTTCTTCTCAGTGAGATATCCATGTTACCAGATCAGATTAGAGATTACTATTTTCCCATTATCAACCACACCTGACCCTCTGACATATAACCTGATTCAAAAAGATACCACCTTAATACAGTCATCGAAAACGCCCATTCGGAAGTTGTATCTTTCAGGCGAGTATTTGAGCCTTTTACTAGGTAAAAATCATGAATTCCTCGGTAATTGGTCCGCCTCTTCTAATCTGCAAATAAACCAATGAGTCCATTGGTATCTCTCAGTCAAGTGGCCTGATGTTGTACCCTTAAACGATTGGGCGATGACTGGTATTTAATTCGCCTACATTCAAACCATTGATGATATACCTATGGGTAGTTTTCTAAGTGTTTCTTATGGACTTGATTATCCATGAATGATTCTTCCTGTTCTGTTTGCAATCTCTTATCACAACAACATAATATCATCTGGTACATTTGCACCCCTTTATTCTTTGAACGCTCCCTGACATCTTCCTTGCCGTATTGTATTGTCTACCTTATTGATCCAACCGTATCCTCCGCAAAGGTGCTCCCATGGCTTGTCTGGGTATTCTCCATACGTTAGGCATAAATCTTAGAAGTCAGCATAGATTGCTGGAAATTTGATAAATAATAACTCATTGATAATGCCACTCCAATTGGTGATTGTGATTTCCAATGAGTTGAGTGTCATGGATTGTGCGTGAGATTTCTGAGATCAGTAGGTTATACCTGATGAAAGCCTCAATTAGATTCGTAGTAGGAAGCGTTAGTTGATGACCTTGATTTTACTTTCAATATGAGCAATTTCTTGATCGGTGAGATCAAAGAAGTCATAAAGAATTTCGTCATTCCAAATCCGATCCATGGGGAGGGCAGGTACAAATTCAAAGCATTTTTGGGAAAGATTGTGGGTTGGAGTTTTAATAGATAGTAGAAATCTGAAAAATCTTGATTTCACATACTCCAGTAATCGTTCAGCGGGTTCACGAGAGGAAAACATGTCAATCAGGAGATACGTTTCTGTACAGATATTCTGCGGCCCTATCACTCGTGGCTTGGTTATCACCACACGAATTCCAGATTTATTCAGTACGCCTCCAGTACCAGCACTTGCTTTAGATACAATCACTTTCCATAAATGAAGGGTTTCGGAATTTTTAGGTATGTCAATAGAATGTACGTATTTATCACCGTCTTTTGTAACCAGTAGAGTATCACATGCAGATGTTGAATTGTGAAATATAGATGATGGCAACCGATGTGCTTGGATTCCAAAGAAGTTACGCGTGCTTACAACCTCACTCATGGGCTTCCAACCGTTCTCGTTTACTTTTCGTTGTACTTTTCGAAGGATCTGAACATCCATTTCATCTCGGATGAAAACATCATATTCATTCAGTTTCCGATGAGTTGCTTTGGTTTGATCACCATCTGGAATTACGAAACAATCACCTTTATGCTGTTGGTCGTGAAGAAAGAAACAAACACCACCAGCAATGGTCACTCTGGGGAAGACCGTCTCTGAACGAGGATAGTCCACCAAAAGAGAAATCTTAGGATCTGACAGCATATTTGACCTAAAACTGTCTAATCCTCTGCCTCCCGCATACCACCGTGCTGGTATGACGAAGGTAAGCAAGTCTGGTTTATACTCTTTCGATTTATCTACGAATCGATTGTAAAGTGGAACTGCACTTTTACCCGTACCCCCTCCATCTTGCATCTGATAGGGAGGATTGCCCATCATCACATTGAACTTCATATCTTCTCCAAACATTTCATGTACATCCAACTAAACGAATGGTTGAAGATGAGCTTCCGTCACTTTGTAACCGATCCATCCTTTCTAATCTGCAAATAAATCAACCAGACTATTGGTACCACGATCAAGTCTCTCAACAGATTCAATAATTCTCCTTGAATCTGTGTACATATGTACAATACTTAAAGCCTGTTCTACTTCATAAATTGCTTTTTGAATGTGCTCGAATACTGCTACCTCCTCAGATTTGGCCTTCCGTTCGGCAACCTCAAAATGTGGTTTATGGTTTTGCTCTAAATAAGTAATAGCATCCGTAGACCCAAGAATCTCACCAAAAATATCAGTTTGCCATGAATCCCGTACTAATGGCTCATGTTCTTTAGTTCCGAATAACCATTTACAATAATTGTAGAGGGCATTCAGTCTATCAGCCGGTACGGGCCGAAGATTTTTCTCAGGTTCTGTATTAAAATCGATATGAAGATATTTTTTCGTACCAGATGATCGTAAGGACAAATACATTACACTGAAGCAAGCTTCCACATCTTCAATTGAAATATCTTCAAATTCTTGCTCAATTTGAAGAAGTAAATGATAAGCAAAATAGTGTTGGCGAACCGTTGGTGTTTTACTTCCGATGAGCCCCATAACATCTTTATAGCAAAGTCCTCGGTCGTCAATTAAATGAGTCATATAGCGTGCCTTTTCAACTGATGGCCATTGTTTGATTCCCGTAACATGACGAAACCCCATATAACCCTGTACATCAATCCGATCATCCACCTTCATACATGGAACAGTGCGCAATTGATGAATCTTTTCTGAGGAAGCTAAATTTGCCATGTCCTCCCATGTTTGTGACGAAGGACACCCATCTGAAGCATTGAGTAACAATTTTATTGCAGCTAAGCGACGACTGCCATCCAATACAATATTCAGTCCACCTTCCTCAATGATGATTAATGCTTCCTGCGGCCAATAACCACTTTCAATAAACGATACTGCAAGCTGATCTATCGTCCAGTCTTTCATCTCATTAACGACTTTGTCTTGACTGATCTTTCCATTGGATAAATGACGACCGAGTCTTGGATTTTGAAAGTCAAGGTGCAGATCCTTGACATCTTTCATTATAATTGATTTATGAACTGCCATTATAGGTCAAATGGATTGAATCAAGAAATTGATTAAATTAATGATGAACGATGACAAGATTCCTTGTATAAAATTTTCATCATAAGGAGTGTGATCAAGAGAAACCTCAAGATAAGGAGATCTATTAACCTACGGTAAACATTCGCTTTAATGAATTGGTTTCGTTTAATGAAGTATTGCAATCATAATTATTGGAACAATACAATTTTAATTATATATAATTGATTGTATCAATATCATTAAACTTTTATATTATGTCAAAAATATCCGAGAATCAATTCGGTGGAAGATGGACTCTAGAAAAACTTGAGATCTTGCGAAAGTATCTCAATACATACACTACCGCCCTCAAGAATCAACCTTTCAAGCTATTGTACATAGATGCTTTTGCAGGAACTGGAAGAGTACAGCAAGAAACACAAAGTCCTGAAGAAGTTGATTGCCTCAGCTTTATTGATGGATCCGTCAATGTGGCCTTAGACATTGAGAACAAATCATTTGATGAATTAATTTTTATTGAGACAGATCCAAATAAATGTTCTGAATTGGAGGACCTGAAGCGATCCAGATTTGACAGAAATATTCACATAGAGAACACGGATGCGAACCAGTATCTATACAACTTAAAGAGAGATTGGAGTAGGTGGAGAGGTGTACTTTTTCTGGACCCCTTTGGGGCACAGGTTGATTGGACAACCATTGAGACAATTGCAGGGTACAATGCACTGGATACTTGGATTCTTTTTCCTACATCTACCATAATTAGAATGCTCCCACGATCACGACCGCCTGAGGATATCTATCCACACTGGGCTGAGACTTTGACAAGAGTAATGGGTAATGAATGCGTATGGCGAACGATGTATCAACCGAGCAACCAAATGGAGTTATTTAACGGTCCACGGCTCGTTCGTGAAGCTGGTGTGACTAATCTTATCCGTATCTACAAAGATAACCTGAAAGAATAATTTGGTAATCGGTTTCTTAATGAATCCAAAACTCTCAAAAATTCAAGGAACTCAAGCCTATATGAGTTCATATTCTGCGTGGGTAATGACACTCCCAAGGCCATCAGTGCTGCTAAGAAAATTGCTAAACATCTTTTAAGCATGTAACTATGTCGACTAAATCTTCTATTGAGTGGACTGAAACCACTTGGAATCCCGTCACAGGGTGTACGAAAATTAGCCATGGTTGCAAATTCTGTTATGCTGATCGCATGGCACGGAGGCTCCAAGCAATGGGCTTAGAAAAATATCGGAATGGTTTTGCTGTTACGATCCATCCTTCCGCACTCAAAGATCCACTTACATGGAAAAAACCCCGCCTTGTTTTTGTTAATTCCATGTCAGATCTCTTCCATGAGGATGTACCCCTATCATTTATTCAATCCGTCTTCAAGACGATGAACGAAGCATCTCAGCATACATTCCAAGTACTGACGAAACGACCAAGTCGTGTTCTGGAAATTGAGAACAACCTAGACTGGAGTCCAAATATCTGGCTTGGAACAAGTATTGAATCACAACGATGGCAGTTTCGTCTTCAAGAACTCAATAAGATCAATGCAGAAGTTAAGTTTTTGTCCCTTGAGCCACTCATAGGTCCCCTTCCAGATATCCCCGTCAAAGGGATTGATTGGGTGATCGTCGGAGGAGAATCGGGCCCTGGTGCACGACCGATGGAGCCTGATTGGGTGAGGGAAATCCGCGATGTATGTCTTCAAGAGGAGATACCGTTTTTCTTCAAGCAATGGGGAGGTGTCTTCAAGAAACGGGCGGGGCGAATCCTTGATGGTAGGACATGGGATCAAATGCCCGCAGTTAAGCTACCCGCCTCATGAGATCTTTCATTTGTGCATAGATGAGGGACAAGCGAAGAGCTTCCACTCAATCATCAATTCTGAACTCACAGCAAGCGGTAAGGATGATAATCTAATCGGAAAAGATAACGATGATATCTTTCCGTGGTCATCTCAACTCCATCCACTGCGTTCATGCACGCTGACGGATTCTGCAACATGCCAAATACCCTCTATCAATCACTTAACAAGATGAATTACTGAGTTACTCAGTTGGAAAAATATCGGTTACGCATCCTTGGCTGGCAGAGGCAACCGTATGGGCATACCTCAGGAGCACTCCAGAATGGGCCTTGAGTGGGGGCGGTGTCCAGTTCCTCTGTCGGGCAGACAATTCTGACTTGGTTACTCCCAACGTAAGTACATGCTCTGATGCATCAATGGTGATGGGATCTCCGTCTTCAATCAGAGCAATCGGGCCACCAAGCTGAGCTTCTGGGGTGATATGCCCTACAACAAATCCATGCGTTCCTCCCGAAAATCGACCATCTGTAATGAGTGCAACATCTGTCCCCAGCCCCGCACCCATGATTGCACCCGTAGGGCGGAGCATTTCGGGCATTCCTGGCCCTCCCTTGGGTCCACAGTATCGAATGACCAAGACATCGCCAGCGTCAATCTGATCATCTAAGATTGCATCCATCGCATCTTCTTCACTATCAAATACTCGTGCGATTCCATCAAAACGTTCTCCTTCTTTACCAGTAATCTTAGCAACTGCACCCTCTGGTGCAAGATTTCCATATAGAATCTGGAGATGACCTGTCTTCTTGATTGGATGATCAAGGGGGCGAATGACCTCCTGACCTGCTACTAAATCAGATACACCCGATACATTTTCTTCAATACTCTTTCCAGTAATGGTCATGCAGTCTCCGTGAAGCAAACCATTCTCAAGGAGCATTTTCATCACAGCGGGTACCCCGCCGACATGATAGAGATCTTCCATCACAAAGCGGCCGCTGGGTTTTAAGTCACCCAGTAAAGGAGTTTGTTCACTCATGGACTGAAAGTCATCCAAGGTTAAGGGAACCTGAGCAGCATGAGCCATGGCAATGAGATGTAGAGCGGCGTTGGTTGATCCCCCTAATACAATGACAATCCTCAGTGCATTCTCAAATGCCTCACGAGTAAGAATATCTCTCGGCTTAATGTCGTTCTCTAACAGATGATACATGACCTGACCCGTGTTCAGGGTCTCCGTTTGTTTTTCCTGACTCACTGCTGGATAGGAAGAATCAAATGGAAGACTCATTCCCAGAGCTTCAATGGCAGATGCCATGGTATTCGCAGTATACATGCCTCCACATGCACCCGCACCGGGACAGGCATGGCGAGCAATTTCACGAAAATCTTCTTCTGTGATATCTCCAGTAGCACGCTGACCAGCTGCCTCAAAAGCAGAAACAATATCGATCGGTTGGTCTTTCCAGCATCCAGGCTTGATCGTTCCACCATAGACCATAAAGCCGGGACGATTCAGTCGGGCAAGCCCCATGATGGATCCTGGCATATTTTTATCGCACCCGGCTACGGCAATGACAGCATCATACCATTGAGCGGATGCAACCGTCTCAATTGATTCAGCAATGAGATCTCTTGAGGGGAGAGAAAACCGCATGCCCGATGAACCCATTGAAATTCCATCACTCACTCCAATGGTATGATAAATTAATCCGACGAGATCTTGATGCTGGACACTAGTTTTGATGTTTTTTGCCAGATCATTGAGATGCATGTTACAGGGATTACCTTCCCATCCCATACTCACAATCCCTACCTGTGCTTTGTTGAGATCCTCCTCTGACAGACCAATCGCATGAAGCATTGCACGGGCACCCCCCTGTAGTGGGTTTTGGGTTACATTTTTACTGTACGAATTCAAATTCATGTGAACTTAGACAAGAGGAAGTAGCAGAGATAAAAGAATCGAAATTACCCCTGCTGTCGTACCTAGGATGATCAGTAATACAGACCAGGATTTGAGCGTTTCAACTTCAGTGAGTCCACTCATTTTTGAGTAGATCCAAAAACCGCTATCGTTCATCCATGACCCAACCAGTGATCCTCCACCGATGGCGGTGCCTAGGTAGACAATATTGAAGCTAAGGTGATCAGGAGATACCATTGCAGCAAGCATCGCGGATGCTGTGATCATTGCAACGGTAGATGATCCTTGGGCAAATTTAAGTAGACTGGCAATCCCAAATCCTAGGATCAACATTCCCATTCCAGATGCACCAGAGCTTCCCGCAAATAAATTACTGATTGCAGGACCGATTTGTGCTTCCTTGAGCATGGCTCCAAAGGTTCCTCCTGCAGCGGTAATCAGGATGATCAGGCCGCCGCTCATCAGCGACTGCTCAATGATTGAACTGAGATCTTCACGGGAAGGGCGGCGCATATAGATATACACGGATGTAGACGCAATGGCTGCCAGTAGCAATGCCATATTTGCATCACCCAGCACATAAATCCATCGTGACAATACAGAATCACTCCCTATGATTGGAAGAAAAATTGTTTTCCCGGCAATCAGAACAATGGGAAGTACGATGGGAAGCACGGAAACACCTAAGCCGGGCAGTGAACTTAGTTGGGTTGGGTTGATTTCAACACCCGGCACATCACGCATCGGAACTGGCATTTTTTTATTCAACCAACCCGCATAGAGCACTCCCAGAATTGTCGCAGATACTGCAACGAGTGCTCCAATGAGAATCATGGTTCCAAGGTCAATGCTTAGATTCTCCGCAATGACTAAGGGGCCTGGAGTTGGAGGGACAAGTGCATGCGTGGCAGCTGCACCTGCCGCAATAGCAATGACATACTTGAGATAATCTCGTCCTGTTTGGGTAAACATGGAACGGGCGAGAGGAATCAGCAGGTAAAAAACCGTATCAAAGAATACGGGGATCGAAAGAACAAAGCCACTTCCAGCCAGTGCTGGACTTCCGCGCTCCTGACCCAAGAAACGAATAAAGGCCTGAACCACTCGATCAGCTGCACCACTGCTCATCATCGTGACCCCAATCACTGCAGCCATAGCGATCACAATTCCAATGCTTCCCGCAGTTTGTCCAAACGATGTTGCCACCCGTGCAATCTTGATTGACCATTCACCCGGTGAAAGAATGCTAATCACAATGGCCGCGGTAATCAGTGCGACAAAGGCATTGATTCGCAGGCCCACTATCATGCCTACGACAATCACTATACCTAATAATAGTAGAAGTATCGGAATCATATGGCTTTGTTTTTAAGAAGCATCCACACCAAACCCAAATATGCACCTATCATCAGCATTTTCGGGTAATGCCCGTGGTTGAATGCGAATATAGCGTAATCTCCAAAATTCTCATGTAAAATAGAATTTTTCAGGATTCATAATGGATTCCATAAGCGTTTGGATGACCCTAATTTACTCACATCTTGAACAAGATTCTACAATGTCTTCTCTGATTCATTAAGTTACTACACAGAGCCGTTTGCAAAACCTACCTACCAATTCTAAAAAATGCACCAAGGGTGCTCCAGGGCAATATTTCTGCTGAAACGCTGAGGTTTTGCAAAAGCCTCCACATTTATGGAGTAGATTTCTTCCCTTCTCTGTTAATCGATATTTCTGATTCCTACTGCGTGGCTTGTCGGGGACTGTCATTTCAACGAGTTCTGCACGAATGAGTGGGTTGAGAACCGATTCCCGAAATTTACTCCGATTGGTTCTTCCAGCCGCTTCCATCAACTCAAAAGCCGTCTTTTCATGTTCACATCTCAGAATAGTTTCTATTTGATTCTTGTTTAGATCTAACTCAGTCACTTCTGCGTCTAAGAATGTTTGAACATAGGTTTCAAAGAATATCGATTCATTGTATTTGGAAGGAGATACTTCTATTTTTCCCAAAGCACTGTGTCGAAAAAAGGTGACGGTAAAAAAATGCTCCTTAATGGTAAATAATGGTTCAGCAATCATAAACTCTCTGCATAGATCACGTATACGACGAATACCCGATCCGTTATGCTCTACTAGATCCATTCGATGCATCATTGAAAAAAGTAGTGGATTGCGAGGAGCACTGCCACTTCCTAAGTCAGATTCAATCATGTTAACGGGTAATCCTCCTGGACTCCTGATCTCCAAGCGATCGGAAAACAAATAGACATGAATATTGGCAGATGAGCGATAGTTGCGGTGAACGACAGCATTAATGATAGCCTCCCTAATGGCTGAGATAGGTAGTTCGGGTCGCTCCACTCGTCGATTATGATTGATGATATATTCTACATTAATCTTGGATAAAACCCATTTCCATGCTTCATCAATCATGGTATAAATATCGCTGTCAAAATCGCGTCGATCAAGAATTTTAGTTTTACTGGTTCCCATAAATAATGCACACGAAATATGAGCACTGATATTGAAATCCCGAATATTCTTGGCAAGTAACCACGCACACGCATTCGTTACTTCTGAATCCCTATTGATTAGGTTTAGATTGCGTAATGCGGTTAAGGCTTCATATAAGAAGGAATTTTTGCCCGATTCTTAAACATGCTCCATTGATCCTGATCTAAATCAAGATCAAGATCAAAACGTTGGCAGATAGCTGCATCAAAATGAAGGATACCCTCTCTGAAATAAAACTCACCGAGTTCATCTCTGGACAACCTCTGCGAATTGGCACCCTCACGAACATAGAATTTCCCACGAAACGAATAAGGTTTTTTTGTCTGAGAAGGAACACTGATGCACATGATTGAATCTATACATTCAATCTCAATGCCTACTGGTGGTTCTACCGAGCGAGCAATACTTTGAATTTGTGACCTGATTCGGTTAGTGTCAGAAATGCCAACAATCTCTCTACTGTCGGAAACACCTAAAAGAATTTTCCCGCCAGACGAATTGGCGAATGCACACATTTCTCGCCCAAGATCAGAGGTGAAAGAGCGTTTAAACTCAACTGAGTTGCCTTCACCCTGTGCAATGATTTCTTTGATGTTATCTGTCGTCATGGTTATCAGGAGACACTACAGTGATTATTCAAGATGTCTTTTTCATATTGATTCAAAAAAATGTTTCATAGTGGTCGTCGCATGATGATCAAAAAGTGAGCATTCAATGATGGGAAGGCTCATGAGCAAAGTTTCACATGAGATCAGAGTAAGGAAAACGGATCTTTAGTATGGTTCTTGTTGAAGAGTGTGACACCTCATCACCTGTCCACGAGAAAAATCCGCATCACACTCTGGATTCGTAAACACGAAACTCCAACGCTCAGACGATTGAATGGCTCAGCATTCAACCATGTAGCACTGTGGAGGAGCTCCCCGGGTAGGACTCGAACCTACAACCCTGCGGTTAACAGCCGCATGCT